>JBGPQZ010000135.1:0-8163 GCA_041489335.1 Methylomirabilia bacterium | reverse complement strand
CGCCGGCAACGGTTGGGGGATCCGGAACGCGTGGGGCTTCTCGCTGCTCTCCACGGTCCACGGCATCGACAGCGGGTCGCGGACCGTCTTTCTCACCTACCTGCCGTTCCTCTTGTTGGGGAAGGGGCTGGGCCTGAATCTGATGGGCCTCGCCCTGGGGCTGACGTTTGCCGGGGGCGCCACGGGGAAGTTTGTCTGCGGGGTCCTGGCCGAGCGGCTGGGCATCATCCGCACCGTGATTCTCACGGAGGCGGCAACGGCGCTGGGGATCTTCCTCCTGCTCGCACTCCCCGCGCAGCCGGCCCTGTTGCTCTTGCCCGTGCTGGGCGTGGCGCTGAACGGCACGTCGTCCGTGCTCTACGGGACGGTCGCCGAGTTGGTGGTGCCGGAGCGGCGCTCCCGCGTCTACGGCCTGTTCTACACGATCGGCATCGGCTCGGGCGCGGTCGCCCCGCCCCTCTTCGGCCTCCTCTCCGACTGGGCGGGCGTCCCGGTGACGCTGGCCGTCCTGGCCGTGCTGATCCTCTGCACGATCCCGCTGGCCTGCCTGCTCCGCCCGGCCATCGAAAGCGAAGCGGCCGGTGCGCGATCGCACTGATCGCCCACCGGCCGCAGCTTCGCCCACTGGCAGCCTTCAGGCGCGTCGGCTATACACTCAATACGATCTTGCCGCGCGTGTGGCCCGTCTCCATCAACTCGTGGGCCTTCGCGGCCTCGCCCAGAGGGAAGGTCGCGGCCAGATGCACCTTGAGCTTGCCCGCCTCCACCAGGCTCCGGATGCGGTCAAGCTCGAGGGCGTGCGGCTCGACGAAGACGTAGTGGTGCGCGCCTCTCGGCCCTCCGGGCCCGCCCCTCGCCCCCATGCTCTCGCGTATCCGCGTGATCTGCGGATCGGGGCTTATCCTCGGCTCTAGGCCCTCACGCTACGCTTTCTTCCCGACGGCCCCCAGGTAGATCGCGAACTGCTCGTGCCCGTCCAGGTGGAGCACGGCGTTCACCTCGTCGTCCGAGAAGGCCGCCATGGCGCAGGCCCCGCAGCCGATGGTCTCGGCGGCGAGGTAGAGGTTCTGGCAGACGTGCCCCGCGTCTAGGTAGAGGTAGCGGTACGCCCGCTCCCCGTACCGGTACTTCATCCGGTAGGTCACGGCGACCCAGATGAACGTCGCGCCGGATCGCTTCACGAACTCCTGCCCCAGACAGGCCTCCGTCAGGCGGTCGGCCACGCTCGGGGCCAGATTCTCCCCGAGGAGCGCGTGCTTCGTGGCGAGGAACCGGTAGATCCCGGGTGCCAGGCCCTCGACCCTGTTGACGCACAGGAGCGTCTCGAAGGCGTGGCGCGCGCCCGCCGAGGGCACGGTCCGCATCGTCCGCGACTGCGGGACGACCTGCTTCACCCCCTGCGTGCACCAGAGGAGATACGAGAGCTCCTCCTGGCTGAGCGGCACGTCCGCATACTCGCGGAGGCTCTGGCGCTGCTCGATGGCCTCCCGCACGGGGAGCGCCCCCAGACGGATGGCCTGCGGGGCCGGGAGCGCGATGACCGGCTTGGCCTCGTCCCACGGGAGTTCCAGCGGGGGCTGCGGCAGCCCCTTGCCGTAATCCGACTTCCCCATCTTGCGGTACTTCGTCAGCTCGATGAACTGCCGTCCGATGCCTTCCACGCCTGATTCCTCCACTCACTCCCAGATCAGATCTCGCGTCACCGCTTCGCCGACAGGGAGTTACGCATCCCCATGCACCTCGAAGAACTTCTCCCCGGGCGCGCTGCACACCGGGCACTCGTCCGGGGCCTCGCCGATCACCGTGTGGCCGCACACGGGGCATACGTAGATCTTGGCCCCCGGCAGGTCCTTCCCGGCCTTGAGCGAGGCCAGGGCCTCGGAATACAGGCCGTAATGCGTCTCCTCCACGGCGAGGGCGTTCCGGAAGGATGCCACCGCGGGCCGGTGGCCCTCGGATTCGGCGGCCTTGAGGAACTCGGGGTACATCTTCTGGTACTCGTACCCCTCTCCCGCGACGGCGGCCTGCAGGTTCTCCAGGGTGCCGCCCACGCCATTCATCGCCCGCAGGTGGGCGTGGGCGTGCACCGTCTCCGCCTCGGCGGTGGCGCGGAACAGCCGCGCGATCTGGGGGTACCCCTCGGTCTCGGCCTTCTTGGCGAAGGCCAGATACCGGCGGTTGGCCTGGCTCTCTCCCGCAAAGGCGTCCTTCAGATTGTCAGCGGTTGCCATGGGTGTCGCTCCTTTCCCCCGTCCCCCTCTCCCCACGATCGTCCCCAACGCCGTCGCCCCATCGGCGTGACGGTACCCTCCGATGCCAGAGAGTGTCAAGCCGATTTGCCCTTGCGCGCCCGGCGGTCGAAGCGCAGTGACAACGCGTGTCGCGCCCGCCCGCGGCGGCGGGCCGGCGGCGGGCCGGAAAAGGCGACGGCGCCCGGAATCCCGGGCGCCGTCGTCATGCACGCTCGACCGAAGGCTCCTTACCGCTTCTTGGGGATGACGCGGGCGTCCACCAGCCGGCAGCCCTTCCCCTCCTCGTAGAGCAGGACAGGGTTGGCGTCGGTTTCGGCGATCTCGTCCTCGAGGTCGCTGACGAGCTGGCTCAGTCGGCTGAGGACGCTTGCCAGCGCCTCCTGGTCCCGGCGCTTCTCGCCCCGCACCCCCTGGAGCATCGGGTAGCTCTTGACCTCCTCCATCATGCCCAGGGCGCAGTCCACGGAGATCGGCGCCACGCGGAAGGTCACGTCCTTCAGGACCTCCACGAAGATGCCACCCAGGCCGAACATCACGGTGGGCCCGAACTGCGGGTCGTTTACCGTGCCGCAGATGACCTCCAGGCCGGCCGGCGCCATCTCGGAGACCAGGATGCCGTGGATCTCGGCATCGGCCTTGTCCCGTCCCCAGTTACGTAGCACGGCCCCATTCACCTTACAGTTACGCAATCTCCCGGCGCCCGGCTTTCTCGTCGCGCGAGCGCCCTCCTTCGTTGTCGCGCACGCCTGCCAGCCTGGGCAGCAACTGCCGCCTCGCGCCCGAGCGCCTGGCCCTGTGGTGTGGTCCGTGCGCGTCCTCTCGAGATTTGTCCAGGTTTCCGCTTGACACGCGATCCACGTCCGGGGTATGTCCGATCCCGGTAATTCGGGCCAGACCGACCTTTCGGACCCCGCGCGGGATCGGGGGCGCGGTCGGGGGCGGGGTCGGGAGACCGTGGCGCATCTTCCGAAAGAAGTAGATTCCTGCCACCCACATTTCTGCCACCTCACCTCGAGCGCGGAGAAGAGCTCGGGTCCATCGCCGAGGAGCCCTGCAGGATCTCGGGGGCGCTCCGGGACGGAAGTCCGGAGGCGCTTCGGTGGGGTCGCATGCTGCGCTACTGCTGCAGGAGGTCGGCGGCGTCCGTAGAGAGGAGTCCGTCCGGGGTGGGGCTTTCCGAAACGAGGGGGTGAGGCGCGCCGCGGGAACGTCGAGGAACGGCGTGGTGGAGAGGCCAAGTGCTAAAACAAGGGAGGATCGGACGATGATGCAACGGATCCGGAAGTCAACAGTGCTCGCGATCGCGCTCGTGACGGCGGTGCTGGTGGCGAGCGGGGCTCACGTCGCGTGGGCGAAGACGGAGTTTCGGCTGTCGAACCAGATGCCCCCGTCCCACCACATGTCGAAGGCGTTGGTCCTCTTCGCCGGGAAGGTGAAGGAGTACTCCAAGGGGGCGGTCGAGGTCAAGATCTTCGACTCGGCGCAGCTCTTCAAGGACACCGAGATCGTGGAGGGGCTCCAGGACGGGTTGGTGGAATCCGGGCTCGTGCCGGTGAACAAGTGGTCGGGGATGATCCCGGCCGCCGATGTCTTCGAGATGCCCTTCATCTACAAGGACCTCTCCTCGCTGAAGAAGTTCATCGACGCCGGGGCGGGGGAGCTGCTCGACAAGGAGTTTCAGAAGAAATCGGTGAAGACGCTGTTCTGGGTCGATTACGGATACATCCAGTTCTTCAACAACAAGCGCCCCCTCACCAAGCCCGAGGACTTCAAGGGGCTGAAGATGCGGACCTTCAGCAGCGGCGATGCCGACACGCTCAAGGCTCTGGGCGCCGCGCCGACGGTGATGAGCTCGTCGGAGATGTACATGGCCCTGCAGAGAGGCACGGTCGACGGCGCCACGACCGGCATGCCGGCCGCGGTGTCCCGGAAGCTCCAGGAAGTTCAGAAGTACATGACGGAGGCGAATTACACCACGGCGCAGTTCGTCGTCCAGGCGAACCTCAAGTGGTGGGAGAAGCTGCCTCAGGATCAGCGGGAGCCCATCCTCAAGGCGGGGAAGGATGCCGAGGAGTGGATCCGGGGGGCGATCGCTCAATCCGAAGACGAGGCGAAGAAGGTGATCCAAAAGGCCGGCGTCCAGATTCACGAGTTGACGCCGGAGGCTCGCCCGCTCTTCATCAAGGCCACCGAACCGGTTCGGCAGACCTTCGCCAACAAGACCGGCGAGCTCGCCAAGAGGCTCATCGAGATGGCACTGGGCCTCAAGTAGCCGGAAGACGAGTGCGGACGGCCGGGCGTTGACCCGGCCGTCCGCAGAACAGGACGAAACGAGGGACACGCTATGATTGGTCAGCTTCGTGCGGTCGTCGAACGATGCAACCTCGCCCTGGGAATGATCAGCGGGCTCGGCATCCTCGCCATGGGGATCATCCTCACCTACGAGGTGGTGACCCGCTATTTCTTCAATGCGCCCACGATCTGGGTCCAGGAAACGTCGACCTACCTGTACATGTGGACCATGCTGGCGGCCGCGTCGTACACCCTCCAAGAGGGGAAGCACGTCCACGTCGACCTGGTGATCGACCGCCTGCCGACCCGCGCGAAGAGCGTGGTGGAGGTGGTGACCGGTGCGGTCGGAGCGGTCTTCTGCGCCATCGTCTCGATCCAGGCATATGAGATGATCGCCGCCACGGTGCGATTCGGGAAGGTGTCCGCCACGCCGCTCCGCGTCCCGCTCTGGATCCCGCAGTCGGCGCTCCTGATGGGGTTCGTGCTGCTCACCTTCCAGTTCGCGTTCCTCATCGTGGATCGGGTGGCCGAGCTCAAGGCCCACGGCGGGAAACGAGGGGTCTCCGCATGACGAGCTTCGTCTTTGTAAGCCTGCTGCTGCTGTGCGTCCTGTTCGCCGGGCTGCCGGTGGCGTTCTCGCTGGGGACGACGTCCGTCGGCCTGATTCTCCTGTACGATCTGCCGATGAAGATCATTGCCAACACCGTGTTCACGTCGCTCGACAGCTTTGTCATCATCGCGATCCCGCTCTTCGTGCTGATGAGCCGGGTCTTGCTCGACGGGAGGGTCGGCGACGACCTCTTCGAGGTCATGAACGTGTGGGTCCGGCACCTGCCGGGCGGGCTGGCCATCGCCACGATCCTGGCCTGCGCTTTCTTCGCGGCGATCAGCGGCTCGGGGGCGGCCACCGCGGCGACGATCGGCATGGTGGCCTACCCGGCGATGATGGGGCGGGGATACAACAAGAAGTTCATCCTGGGGCTGCTGGCTTGCGGGGGGACGCTCGGCATCCTCATCCCGCCCAGCATCCCCCTCATCATCTACGGCGCGGTCACCGAAGAGTCCATCGGGAAGCTCTTCATCGCCGGGGTCATCCCGGGATTGGTGCTGACATCCATCTTGGTCGCCTACGCCGTCTACCGGAGCAAGCGGGGCGGGTACGTTCCCATGGAGCCGGCCTCGTGGCAGGAACGGCTTCGGGTGACCCGCAGGAACCTCTGGGGCATCGCCCTCCCCTTCCTGATCCTCGGCGGCATCTACACCGGGGCCTTCACGCCGACGGAAGCGGCGGCTGTGGGCCTGACCTACAGCCTCTTCATCACGTTGTTCGTCTATCGAACGCTGAGGGTTCGCGACATCCCCGGCGTCTGCCTCAAGGCCGTACGGACGTCCTGCATGATCGCGATGATCATCGCCGGCGCCATCTTATTCGGCAGAGTCATGACGCTGCTCGAAATCCCCCAGAAGCTCACGGCGCTCATCATCGAGTGGAAGCTTTCGGCCTTCATGTTCGTCGTTGCGATGAACATCCTGATGCTGCTGCTGGGATGTATCCTGGAGACGGTCTCGATCATCCTGCTCACCATGCCACTGGTGGCGCCGATCCTCGTGGCGCTCGGGATCGATCCCATCTGGTACGCCATCGTGCTGACGGTCAACATGGAGATGGCGCTGGTCACGCCCCCCGTGGGGATGAACCTGTACGTCATCAACGGCCTGGACAATGACATCCACATGTCCGAGGTCATCCGGGGGGTCGCGCCGTTCATCGTCTTGATGGGAGCGTTCCTGCTCCTCACGATGCTCTTCCCCCCCATGAGCACCTGGTTGCCGTCGCTGATGAAGTGAGGGGTGGACTTCCCCTGGGGCTGCCCAGATTGCGGCTAATGGAGCGCACCTCCGCCGCCGGCAGAACGGTAGGAGAGAACAGATGGCGAAGAAGACGAAGGCGCTTCGGGCGCTTCTCCGGCGCCCCGGACTGATCATCGCCCCCGGTGTGTACGACGCCCTCTCGGCCAGGATCTGCGAGATGATCGGCTTCGAGGCGGTGTCGCATTCGGGGTACGGGACGGCGGCGGTGACGCTGGGGCAGCCGGACATCGGCCTCCTGGACATGACGGAGATGGTGCGACAGGTGGGGTCGGTGGCCACCGCGGTGGAGATCCCCGTGCTCGGGGATGCGGACACGGGCTTCGGGAATGCCGTCAACGCTTACCGCACCGTGCAGGAGTACATCCGGGCGGGGGCAGCCGGGCTGTTCATCGAGGACCAGGTGCTGCCCAAGCGGTGTGGGCACATGCGGGGCAAGCAGGTCATCTCGAAGCCGGAGATGCTGGGGAAGCTCAAGGCGGCCATGGACGCCCGCGACGAGCTCGACCCCGACTTCGTGATCATGTGCCGGACGGATGCGATCGCCGTGAACGGCTTCGAGGACGCACTCGACCGCGCCAAGGCGGCCGTGGATCTGGGCATCGACATGGTCTTCGTGGAAGCCCTGGAGACGCGGGAACAAATGGAGCGGGTGGGGCGCGAAATCAAGGCCCCCTTAATGCTCAACCTCATCGAGGGCGGCAGGACACCTCTGATGACATACAAAGAGGCCGAGGAGATGGGGTTCAAGTACGTCGTGCCCGCGCTCACCGCCCTGTGCGCGGCGGCCAAAGGCATGTACGACGTGATGCGGCGCGTGCGGGAAGAAGGGGTCTCGGACGCGTACCTCGACCGACTCTTCACCTTCCAGGAGTTCGCCCGGGTAGTTCACCTCGACCGATTCCGCCGGATGGAAGAGCTGTACCTCCCCTCCGAGGTGCTCGAGGAAAGATACAAGGGGGAGAGATCCATCGTCTGATAATCCCCGTGCGAGGGGAGGACGGAGCGCTGCCCGCCTCGCGCGGGGGATGTCTTGTCTTCGCCATCCCGACGACCGCCTGCCTTCCGGCGTGCGTCCTCGCCTTGCCGCCGTCCCTCAAAGGGGACCCAGCCCCCTTCGTGTCGTCAAGGCGGATCCCTCCTCTCGATTGGCTTCCCGTTGGCCTTCGCCATGGGACTCCCGCCGCAACAACCCTCGGCCCCTGTGTGACTTCTCTTGGATGAGGACGCGAGACCGTTAGCGCGCGGGGTAGACGGCGAGGAGTTCTGTGCGGGCGTCGGGGGCGATGAGGAGCACGCTCTCTTGGATGTCTGTAAGGTGTTGCCGGACGGCCGGCTCGCCGATGCCGGCGGGTGCGTAGACCGCGAAGAGGACATCCCGCGTCCCTGGCGTGATTCGCGTGCGCTGGTCGGGGCCGTAGAGGACGCTGGAGATGATCCCCTCGCCGTCTGCCATCAGCATGTCTCCCGCCTTGAGCGTCTGCTCCCGCCCGTTGAGCATCGTGTAGCGCTCTGCTCCCGTCGCTGCGCCGAGGGTCACTGGGAGGTGAATCGCCCCCAGATCATGGCCTGCCGTGAGGAGGAGGTTCTTGACCTCGGCGATGAACATGGCCTCGACGAGGGCGGCCGCGCGCGAGATGGATTTGCCCTTCAGGGCGACGGATTCGAGTTGGAGCTGGACGTGGTACGTCTTGTCGAAGCGCTTGTAGTGGAGGTGTATGCCTGGATGACGGGCAGGGCCGCCAGGGCG
>JBGPQZ010000134.1:0-8172 GCA_041489335.1 Methylomirabilia bacterium | reverse complement strand
CTGATCGACGGTGACAAGGTCGCAGCCCGCGTCCGCCGCCAGCTCGACCGCGAAGGGCGACCCGAGGGCCAGCCAGGCATTGAAAAGCGGTTTACCCGCCGTGAGCTTGGCGCGGAGGGTGAGCTGGGTCTGCAGGTGGCCGTCGAACAGCTTGGCCTGCAACTCCTTCACCTGGGTGGCCACCGCCTGGATCGCCGCCGGATCGGCCGCCTGCTGTCCCAGCAGGGTCCGCAACTGCCGGCGGACGGCCATCAGGTTCTTCACATCCGCCCGGGCCGCCGTGCGCTGCGTCTCGAGCAGGGCGCGGATGTCCGCCGCCTGCTGATCCGTCAACCCCAAGCGCTCTTGCGTCCGATGCCAGAAGATCTGCGCCAGGGTGGCACGGTCCTCAGACGTGAGGAGGGATTCCCCCCGTGGCGGGGGGGCCAGTGGCCCCACCGGTTGCCCCGCCAGCGCCGTTCCGGACATGACGAGCCCCAGGAGAAGCATGCCTATCATCACCCACGTCTTGCTGGTCCTCCATTCCTGTTTTAGCATGTGAGCTCCTTTGCGTGACGGGTTTCGTGTGGGACAGCCAATCTTGGCTGCGCCGTTCCCTGCCCTGTTCATAGTACGGAAACACCCCCCTCCCTGTTTCACCCCGGATCGAGCCACTCCTAGCAAGGCAAGTGAGGCTTGTGGACCCGGAACGAGGCGAACGCCCCGGTCCGCGTCGCCCTGGCGAGAGGCTGGGGAAAGCTCCCCATTGACTCCCTGGGAGAGCGCCCGAACCGGCCTGAAGAGCGTTATCGGCGGGGGTTGGATACCAGGCGGTTGAGAAAGAACGAGACGATGGAGATGAGGAACGCCGCCAGCAGCGTGGACCAGAAGCCGCCGAGCGTGAACCCCGGGACGATCCAGGACGCCAGGTACAACAGCGACGCGTTGATGACCAAGATGAACAGGCCCAGGCTCAGCAGCACCAGGGGCAGCGTGAAGAAGATCAAGAGCGGCCGCAGAACGGCGTTGGCCAGCCCCACCACGAGGGCGGCGAGAAAAAGGGCGAGAAAGTCCTCGAAATGGATGCCCGGTACCACGAGGCTGACGAGCCCCATGGACGCCATGAGTACCAGGACGCGCAGCAGGAAGTGCATGGCCCAACCTCAGCCCAGAGCGAGGGGCATCGAGCCAATACTAGGGATCCTCGTCCAGTATGGCAAGCCGTGCCAGCACACTCCCCCCGTGCCCCACAAAGCGCGTCTCACGAACACTTCCCCACGCTCCGCGCTCCCGCCATGAGGATGGCGGCGAGGGCGCTCTGCGTCTAGCCGCCCCGACGCTCGCGCGGCGCTTTCTCGGGCTCGCCCTGCGGACGGACCGGCTGCCGGGGCGCCGGGCGCTCCACTTGCTGTGGCGGCCCCGCCTCGGTCCGATTCGGCGAGAGGCGATTGGCGGGCTCGCCCGGCAGTTGACGCGCCGGCGGACGCGGGGCCTCGGGACGGCGAACCGACGGAGGCGCTGCCACCGACGAGGGAGGCGTCGGGGACGCCAGGGTGGCCACCTGCGGCGCGGGCCGCGGCGCCGGGGACGCCGGGCGGGTCACGGCCGGGGTGGACGCAGGGCCGGTGGACCCAAGGCTCCCCTCGGGGCGCCGTGGGGCTTCAACCCTCGGAGGCGCGGGCGGCCGAGCGCGATCACCCATGGGACGTTCGACCGTGCTCTGCCCAAAGGGTGGCCGGGGCCGGGCCTCGGCGGTCCCGCGCGCCGGCGACGGTGAGACGAGGCGCGGCGCCGGCGTGGGGGCTCCCGCCGGCCCCGCGCTCCGCTCTCCCCCGGCGGCCGGCTGCGGCCCGGGGTGCGGCGGGCGGGTGGCGACCACCGGGTGCCTCAGAGTCCCCTCAGGAGGCCGGAGGCCGCGGCTCGCCGTGGGCACGAAGCTTTCGGGTCTTGCGGCGACCTGGGGCGCGGCGTGGATCGGCCGGAGATCCCTCGCCTCCACTTGGTTGACGCGTGCCGCCATGATGGGGCCGCGGCCGAAGTGATTCTCGTGTACCGCCACCACGGCGTTCTGCGCGCTGGCATTGCGGTAGACGTTGATGTTCTGCACGGTCACGACGGTCGCGTGATTGACCACCATGTTGTTCACGACGCGCGGGCCGCCCCAGCCGCCCCACCAGGGCGTGTGGATGAAGCCCGGCCGCCCCCACCAGGGCACCATCGGCTCGCCCCACCCAAGCGCCACCCAGCCCACGACGGGCCCGGCGATGCCGATGCCGACGCCCACACTGGGCCCGCCGAAGAAGGCAACGAGAGCAGGAGCATAGACCGGCCTCATCATCACCGGGCCCGGTGCCCAGGCCCAGAAGCCGTTCACGAATACCCAGCGACCATGGTGATAGGGCGCCCAACCCCACGGCGCGGTGTCCACCCACGTCCAGCCGTAGAACGGATCGAGCATCCAGGCGCCCGTGCTGTACGGCACCCAGCCGGTCGGCACCGCGGTCGGCACCCAGACCGGGCCATAGGTGGGCACGACCCGCCAATTCCCATACAGGTCGAGATCGCTCACGCCATACGTACCGGGGGAGACGTGGCGGGCACTCACCGCGTCCAGGAGTTTATCCGTGCGGGCGTAGTTCCATCTGTCCCAGTCATCGAGTTGCGGCGCCGCATAGGAGGTGACCTGCGGGCTCGTCGTGCCCTCGATGACCACCTCCTCGCTTGGCGTGATGACGACGGCCTCCCCGCTGGCAGGGATGAGCGTGGCGCGGCCGGCCCGGCGGGTGATGAACGAGGTGCGCTCGCCGCTGACGACCACGCGGTAGTAACCCGGATGCTCGATGGTGAAGGCCGCGTTCGGCGTGTCCACCTCCACCGTGTGCCCGGGATCGAGCGTGCGCAGATCAAAGGAGGCGTGACCTGTGGTCACCTTGAACTGGAGAAAATCCGGCTCCTGGTTCGCCAGGCCGATCTGGGTGTTCGCCCACCCGCGCACGAAGGCGCGGGCGTCGATTTGGAGTTCCAGATTGCCCGGGGATCCGGTATAGAGCTCATCGCCGGGAGCGAGGGGTGTATTGAGCTGCCCCGGTGCCCAGTCCTGGGCACCGGGGCGCCAGAACGAGACCTGCCCCTGCACGAAGCTCAGCCGTGGAGGCGTCCGGTCAAACTCACCCTGCTGCGGGTCCGGCGGCTGCGCCGCCTGCACGGCCGATGCGCCGGTCAATACCCCCAGCGCCAGTATGAGTCCGATGATTCCCTTCGCACGCATTCCCACATCCTCCTTCTTGGACGATCGACGCCCGATTGTACTCAAATCCCCTTGGCGGCCTCCCCGGGCGCCCCTTCACCCTATAATACGCACGCCCCTCCCCTTTCGTTTCCCCCTTTTCGATGACGTGGTGCCCTTACCTTAGCTAACGATTTCACTCGGGCCGTCCTTACGGCCCTCTTCCACACACCACACGACCTCCTGGGAGCAACTTGGTGAGACTGGCGTCCGGACGGTTAGGCATGTACCATGTTTTGAGCCAAGCATGGCAGGACTGGCAGATCGGGAATTCAGGATCGGGGGAGACCATAGATGATCAGCGTGAGCAAGCTGTACTGCGGGGGAACGGCGGAGAGCGACGGCCTCCGGTACGGCCACGGCGGGCAGGGATCGAAGGTCGCGGCGGGCGCCCCGCCGGCGTCCAAGACGGCGGCCGAGCGGCGGCCGGTCACGGTCTGGAACGTGACCCGAACCTGCAACCTGCGCTGCATCCACTGCTACACCGACTCCGAGTCGAAGAAGTACGGCGGCGAGCTCGGCACCGACGAGGGCAAGGCCCTCATCCAGGACCTGGCCGGCTTCCAGATCCCCGCCCTCCTCTTCTCGGGCGGCGAGCCGCTGGCCCGCCCGGATCTCTTCGAGCTGGTCGCCCACGCCCGCGCCCTCGGCATCCGGCCGACGCTGTCCACCAACGGCACGCTCATCACGGACCAGACGGCGCAGAAGATCCAGGACGCCGGCTTCACCTACGTGGGCATCAGCCTGGACGGCATCGGGGAGATCAACGACAAGTTCCGCGGCGTGGGCGGGGCGTTCGACCGCGCCGTGCGCGGCTTCAAGGCCTGCGTCGCCGTGGGCCAGCGCGTGGGATTGCGCCTGACCCTCACGCGGCACAACTTCCTGAACCTCCACCAGATCTTCGACTTCATCGAGCGGGAGCAGATCGACCGGGCCTGCTTCTACCACCTGGTCTATTCCGGGCGCGGCGGCCAGATCGCCGGGGACGACCTCTCCCGCGAGGAGACGCGGCAGGCCCTCGACATCATCCTGGAGCGGACCGCGGACTTCCACCGCCGGGGCCTGAATCAGGAGATCCTGACCGTGGACAACCACGTGGACGGGATCTATCTCTACCTGAAGCTCCTGGAGCAGGACCCGGCGCGGGCCGAGCAGGTCCTGAGACTCCTCACCTGGAACGGGGGCGGGATGTACAGCTCGGGCGTGGGGATCGCCGACATCGACTTCCTGGGGAACGTGCACGCCGACCAGTTCTGGATGCACTATTCGTTCGGGAGCGTGCGGCAACGCCCCTTCAGCCAGATCTGGACGGACACCTCGGACCCCCTGATGGCCGGCCTGAAGAATCGCCGCGCCAAGATCAAGGGGCGCTGCGCTCCCGGGGTCTGCAAGTGGTTCGACGCCTGCGGCGGGGCCATGCGGGTCCGCGCCGATCTGGTGTACAACGACCCCTGGGCGCCGGAGCCCGCCTGCTATCTGACCGATGAGGAGATTGGTTTTACCGAGGAGAAGAAGGCGATGGTGAGGGCGCGTGGTGAGGAGTTTGCCCTGCCGGACTTCTCGCGCCCGCCGCGGACCGCCCCGCCACAATCCCGCGAGGAGCCGCCGGCGGTCTCCTGCACCGGCGGCTCGCCCGCCTAGGCCGTGAGATGTGAATCGTGGGGGGTGAGGGGTAGGGAGTAAGGAGACTCCGCAGACAGCGGGCTGGGCATTGGGTGCTGTGTGTTGGGGGCTCGGAAGCGGGAAAGAGACCTGCCCCGCACGTCAGCCTTGAACCCGCAGCCTGGCGGCCTCGGGGGCCCGCAGTGTCCGATTAGCTGGCCTTCGCGATCAACTCCCGAACCTTTGAGACGAGGACGTTGGGGACTTCCATCAATGTGCAGGAAGGATCTTCGTAGGCCGCCTCGTCCTCTGCGACTGCTGCCTCTTCGGTCTGTGTCTCGTAGTGCTCGAGGACCTCCCGCACCCGATTCTCGTCCCATCCAGGGGGAAACTGTGTCTGCGTCATTTCCTTCCCTGTAGTACCGGACCTTCATCCTGCCCCCTACTTTTCACAGTTCGATCTCCATCCCCTCGTGAACGGCGAAGCAGTCCAGCGACGATCCGCGCTCCCCGAGGATCCGCTCGCAGTCCTGCACGATCCCATCCACCGCGTCGTCCGACCGTTCCTGGTTGTGATGGAAGAGCCCCAGCCGCTGCACCCCCGCCTCCACCGCCAACTGCACGGCGTCCGTGTAGACGCTGTGTCCCCAGGTCTTCGTGTGGCCGTACTCCTCTTCCGTGAACTCCGCGTCGTGGATCAGCAGGTCCGCCCCCGTGGAGAACCGGGCATACTCCTGGAACGTGAGCCCCCCGGGGTGCGTGAAGCGTAGCTCGTTGTCCGTGAGGAATACGAAGGTCTTGCCGTCCTCCGCCAACTTGTACCCGATCCCCTGGTTCGGATGGCTGAGCAGGATGGGGGTGACCGTCACCGGCCCGATCGTGAACTCCCCCGCGCACGCCCCGTGGTAGTGCAGGTCCGCCCGCAGCGCGCTGAAGGGCACCGGGAAATTGGGCTCTCGCATGGTGGCCGAGAGGATCGCCTGGATGGAATTCTGCGCAAACGGGCAGCCATAGATGTTCAGCCGGACCCCCTTCGCGTAGATGGGCTTGAAGAACGGGAATCCCAGCAGGTGGTCCCAGTGTGAATGGGTGAAGATCAGGTTCAGCTCCCGCCGCTCCTCGCTCTGGAGCGTGACGCCGAGCCTCCGGATGCCCGACCCCGCGTCCAGGATGATGATCTGGCCGTCCTGGGTCTCCACCTCCATGCAGGTGGTGGAGCCGCCGTACTTCAGGTACTCGCGGCCGAAGACCGGGATCGACCCGCGCGATCCCCAGCATCGGATGATCATGAATCCCCTCCTGGCGCCGGCCGTCCGGCTCTCACCCGTTCAGGCTTCCCTGGCTGACGGTCCGGCGGATTCTACCAGTACCGATACCGGGCGGGCAAGTCTAACAGCAAGAGGCTCCTGAGCGTCGCGACAGATAGCTCGCCAGGCCGGCCGCCTCGCGCTCCCGGAACGCGACGGCGATGCGGAGCTGCTCCAGGTACTGCTCTAGCGTCTTGCCGCCCAGCGAGATCTTTCGCTCGGCGAAAAACCGCCGCACGTCCACCTCAAGCTCCGGCGTGGCCAGTCCCGTGACGCCCTCACACATCCGCCGCAGCCCGGTCAGCGAGGGGAACAGCCGCTCCATCGCCTCCCAGTGCTCCTTGACGAAGAGCCAGGCCTGCTCCCGGCTGTGGACCCCCATCAGGGTCTCTCGCATCAGGAACGGCGCATCCTGCGTCCGCACCTCGCCGCTCAGCGCGAACGCGAGGGTCCGCCCAACCAGCGCCGGGTCGCGGAAATCGGCCAGGGCCTTGAGGTACCGCTGCTCCTCCTGTGGCGTCGCGGCGCCCTTGAAGGCGGCGACGAACGATTCGTAGTCCGCCTCGCTCCCCGCGTGTGCACAGATGGACACCAGGGCGGCCGCTACGTTGGAGTCCATCGCCTCCGACCCCGCGCGCTGGCGCGCGTAGCGTGCCCGCGCCGTCTCCTGCGTGGCCGGATCGTTCCCCAGGGTCCCCTGCACCCGCAGGATCTCGCCGCGCAGCTGCCGGGTGCGCTCGTCCTCGCCCACCGCCGGGGACCAGCCGAGCCGCGCCACGATGGCGGCCAGCCGATCGCGCACCAGCGCTTCGAAGCCAGGGCGGCAGGCCGGCTCGATGAGGCGGGACAGATAGGTGAAGGGTGCCAGGAGCGCGGACCAGACGGTGCGGTCGGTCTCTCCGCCGAACGCCGCGGTCGCGTCCAGGTACTCCCCCACCGGGAGGAGTCCGGCCAGCGTCACGGCCCAGGCATCGCTGAGCACGTTGAACCGCTCGATGGGCGCGAGGATTTCGCCGGGATTTCGCACGAGCCGCCGCCAGAGGTCGCCGGCATACTGGACCCGGTAGAATCCGTGCCCGCCCGCGTTCACCACGACCCACTCGACCGGCTCCTTGCAGGGCACGCGCGCCTCGGCGGAAGCCAGCATCAACCGCCCGTCCCGCACGGCACCCTTGGCACGGGCCCGATAGGTGATCGGGATGCGCCAGACCTCCCCCGCCTCCCCGCCATCGGGCAGATAGGTGAACCGCCGCTGCGAGAAGCAGAGGGTTCGTCCGTCATCCGCCGTCGAGACGGTCACCAGGGGATAGCCGGGGCGAAAGATCCATCCCTCCATCACCTCCGGGATCGCCTGGCGCGAGGCCTCACCCAGCGCCCGCCAGAGGTCCGTCGTCTCGGCGTTCGCGTACTGATGCCTGATCAGGTACCGGCGGACGCCGTCCCGGAAGACCTCCGGGCCCAGGTACTGCTCCAGCATGCGGAGGACCGCCCCGCCCTTCTCGTAGGTCAGGACGTCGAACATGGCCTCCGCGTCTTTGGGGGCGGCCACCGGGAACTCGACGGGGCGGCTGGTGTGGAGTCCGTCGGTGAGAAAGGCCGCGGCCCGCGACGCGCCAAAGGCCTCCCAGCGCCCCCAGGCCGGCTTCCAGGCGTCGACGGCCATCACCTCCATGAACGTGGCGAACGCCTCGTTCAGCCAGAGCCCGTTCCACCACGCCATCGTCACCAGATCGCCGAACCACATGTGGGCGATCTCGTGGATCACCACGTGGGCGATCCGGGTCAGCTCGGCGTGGGTGGCGGTTCCTTCGTCCGCCAGGAGCGCCGTCTCGCGGAACGTGATGGCGCCCAGGTTCTCCATCGCCCCGAAGGCAAAGTCCGGGATGGCGATCAGGTCCAACTTGTCGCCGGGGTACGGGACAGCGTAGTACTCCCGGAAGAAATGGAGGGAGAACGCCGCCGCCTCCAGCGCAAATCGGGCGAGGCGGCCCTTGCCCG
>JBGPQZ010000133.1:0-8247 GCA_041489335.1 Methylomirabilia bacterium | reverse complement strand
GCGGGCCTGGTGATGGGGAAGCTCACGCGGGTGCCGGTGGTGCGCATCCGGGGCTACCGATTCCAGCCCGACGAGGGGAAGGCCCGGCGGCTGGTGCGGCCCGCCGAGCGGGACCTGTTCCGCTGAGAGCCATGAGCCACGAGCCACGCTGGAGGTCTGGATGGGATATGATGGGTTTGTGACGGCGGTGCCGGCCGAGGTGCGAGAGCGCGTCACGCGATTGCTGTGCGAGCTGGTGGCCATCCCGTCGTATGGCGGCGAGGAGCAGGCGGTCATCCGCTACTTGATGGATCGCTTCGCGCGGCAGGGGATTCCCTGCCGGATCACGGAACGGAACGGGACGCCCATCAACGTGGTGGCGGAGATCGGCAACGGCCCGCGGGTGATCGTGCTGAACAGCCATCACGACACGGTGCCGCCGGGCGACGTTGCGCCCTGGGCGACCGATCCGCTGGCGCCCGTGGTCAAGGACGGCAAGGTGTACGGCCGCGGGTCCGGGGACGCCAAGGGCTGCCTCGCCCCCATGATCGTGGCCTTCGAGGCGCTGGCCGAACGGCGGGACGCGCTGCCGGTCAAGGTGATCCTGATGGCCGTGGGAGCGGAGGAGCGCGGCGGCCTGGGAACCAAGGCCGAGGTGGCTCGGGGCATTACGGCCGACGCGGCCATCATCGGCGAATCCACCCGACTCGTCCCCATGATCGCGCACAAGGGAGTCCTGCGGCTGGAGGTGGAGGTCACCGGAAAGGCGGCCCACGCCAGCGATCCGGAGGCGGGCATCAACGCCGTGGTGGCGATGGCCCCCGTCGTCTCGGCTCTGGACCGCCTGGCCGCGGAGGTCCGGCAACGCACGGAGCCGCACACGGGCCGGGCCAGCCTGGTGATCTCCACCATCGCGGGCGGCGTGGCCCTGAACGTCATCCCCGCACGCTGCGTGCTCTCGATCGACCGGCGGGTCCTGCCGACCGAGACCGAGGCGGCGGCGACCGCGGAGATCGTCGAGACGGTCAACCGGGCGCTCCCCGCCGAGGCGGGCGCCCGGGTCGAGGTGCGGAAGGTGCGCTTCGTTCCGCCCTCCATGACCGACGCTTCCGCCCCGATCGTGACCGCGGCCGAGGAGGCCGCGACGGCCATCCTCGGGAAACCCGTCCGGGCGGCCGGCTTCACCGCCACCTGCGACATGACGTACCTCGTCAACGACGCCAAGATCCCCACCATCATCCTGGGGCCGGACGGCATCGACCGGGCCCACCAGGCCAACGAGTGCATCTCGATCGAGCAGATGGCCCTGGCCGTCGAGGTCTACCTGAAGACCATCGAGGCCTGGGCGCGGCGGGAGTGAAGGAGGCGGGGTCATGGCGAACGGACGCGCTCCGTATCGGCTGGAGGAGCTGAGCTGGCCGCAGGCGCAAGCGGCCATCGCGGGCGGGGCGATGGCCATCGTTCCGGTGGGGAGCCTGGAGCAGCACGGCCGGCACCTGGCGGTGAACACGGACAACGTGATCGCGGACGCCATCGGGGAAGCGGTGGCCCGCCGGGGGGCGGAGCGGGGGCTCAAGCTGCTCCTCTGCCCGTCCATCCACTACGGCTACACCATGCACAACATGGATTTCCCGGGGACCATCACGCTCCGCATGGAGACGCTCCTGGAGCTGGGCGTGGACGTGGTGAGCAGCCTGGTGCACCACGGCTGCCGCAAGGTGGTGCTCCTGAACGCCCACGGGAGCAACTGGAGCATCCTCGACCTCATCTCCCGGCGGGTCATGAACCGCCATCCGGAGGTGCTGGTGGCCGCGGTGAGCCCCGTCAAGATGGCCGCGGCGGAGCTGGAGAAGCTGCGCGAGGCCAAGGAGACGGGCGGGATGTCCCACGGCTGCGAGCTGGAAACCTCCCTGATGCTCTGCCTGCGGCCGGAGCTGGTGGAGATGGACAAGGCCGTGCGGGACATCTCGCAGCCCAACTCGAAGTTTTACTGGCGGGACATCCTCCGCGGCAGCCGCGGCGTGGCCATGGCGGACCTCACCCGCCACGCCTCGCGCACCGGCCTGGTCGGCGACCCCACGGTGGCCAGCGCGGCCAAGGGCCGGCAGTGCTTCGAGGCCATCGTCGCCACCTGCCTGGAGTTCCTGACGGAGTTCGCGACCCGCGAGGTGAAGGTGACGCTGGATTTCCCGCTGACGCACGAACGGACCGAGATCGAGTAGTCAAGACACCCGAGAGGCCCGACCGGAGCGCCCGTCGCCGACGGGTGTCCCACAGGGCCAGGAGGAGCGCCATGAGACGAGGAGTAGGGATTCCCGCAATGCTGCTGCTGGCGCTGGTGGCCGCCGTGGCGCTGACCTCGCCCGCCGTGGCGGGCGCGCCGGTGCAGGGGGGTGTCCTGCGCGCGGCGCTGACGGCCGGCGCGCCCACCCTGGATCCGCACTCCGGCACGCACCTGGCGATCCGAGAGATCGGCCTGCACGTCTTCGAGAACCTCCTGGCCTTCGATGCCAAGTTCCAGATCGCTCCCCAACTGGCGGAGCGCTGGGAGGCGAGCGCGGACGGGACGGTCTACACCTTCACCCTGCGCAAGGGGGTCAAGTTCCACAACGGTCGGGAGATGACCGCGGAGGACGTCCGGGCCTCGGTGGAGCGGTTCCGCGCCATCGCGCCGCGCCGCAACGAGCTGGACGGCCTCGCCAAGCTGGAGGTGGTGAGCCCGTCCGTGGTCCGGATGACCCTGAACCAGGCGGACGCGTCCTTCCTGGCCGCCATCGCCAACCCGATCTGCCAACTGGCCATCCTGCCCAAGGAGGCGGTGGAGGGGCGGCCCATCAACAAGGCGGACATCATCGGCACGGGCCCGTACAAGTTCGTCGAGTGGATTCCCGACCGCTGGGTGCGGCTGGCCCGCTTCGTGGACTACAAGTCCGAGGGCGAGGTGGAGGCCGGCGGATTCAGCGGGGCGCGGCACGCCTACGCGGATGAGATCCGCTTCGTCCCGGTGCCCGAGCCGGGGGCGCGCGTGGCCGGCCTGCAGACGGGCGAGTACGACTTCGCCGATTTCCTGCCCTCCGCGTCCATCCCGCAGCTCACCGGGGACCGGAACCTCCGGATCGTCCGGCTGGGCCCGCAGAACTACCCGACGGTCTACTTCAATCACACGGGGAAGTTCAAGAGCCTGAAGCTGCGCCAGGCGGTGCAGGCGGCGCTCAACATGGACGAGATCATGCAGGTGGCCAACGACGGCGACGGCCGCGTGGACCCCGGCTTCTACTTCAAGGAGCAGGTGTGGTACACCACCGCGGGCGCGAAGCTCTACAACCAGAAGAACCTCGCCAAGGCCAAGCAGCTCCTGAAGGAGGCCGGCTACAAGGGCGAGCCGGTGGTGTTCGTGACCAACACCAGCTACGACTACATGTACAAGGCGGCCCAGGTGATCCAGGAGCAGCTCAAGAAAATCGGCATGGACGTCAAGCTGGGGGTGTACGACTGGCCGGGGTCGCTGGCCGTCCGCAAGGACATGAACAAGTGGGACCTCTTCACCTCCAGCCACTCCACCCGGTTCGATCCGAGCGCCAACGACTTCTACTTCCGGGCCAAGACCACCTTCTTCGGCTACAACAATCCGAAGATGGAGGCGCTCCTCGACAAGGCCAGCGCCGCCACGAAGTTCGAGGCGCGCTACAAGGTCTATGAGGAGGTCCAGAAGCTCATCTACGAGGACGTGGCCCTGCTGAAGCTGTACGACCATTTCACCTGGCAGGGCCACTCGGCGAAGCTTTCGGGCTACACCCCCTGGGTCCAGGCGCGGCTCTGGAACGTCTGGCGGGAGAAATAGAGGCCGTGAGGCGTGAAGCGTGAAGCGTAAGGCGGAACACGGGGCCTCGCCTCACGCCTGACGGACGCCTTACGAGGTCTAAAGGCATCCGTAATGACCGTCTACGTGATCAGGCGGCTCTTCGGGGTCGTCCCGGTGCTGGTCCTGGTGGCGCTGGGCTCGTTCCTGCTGATCCACCTCGTCCCCGGGGATCCGGCCATGGTCATGCTGGGGAGCGATGCCACGCCGCAGCAGATCCAGGCGGTGCGGACGCAGATGGGCCTGGACCGCTCCCTGCCGGAGCAGTTCGTGGTCTGGGTGCGGGAGGTCCTGCGCGGGAACCTGGGCGAGTCGTTCTTCCTGGGGCGTCCCGTGACCCAGGCCCTCATGGAGCGGCTGCCGGCCACGCTGCAGCTTGCGCTGCTCTCGCTCTTCTTCTCGCTGCTCATCGGCGTCCCGTTGGGAATCCTGGCGGCGGTCCGGCAGAACACCTGGTGGGACCAGCTGATCATGGTCACCGCCATCGGCGGGATCTCCATCCCCAGCTTCTGGCTGGGGCTTTTCCTGATCCTCGTCTTCTCGGTCCAGCTCGGCTGGCTGCCCAGCGGCGGCTACGCGTCCCTCTGGGAGGAGTTCGGCCGCGGCCTCCGCATCCTGCTGCTGCCCTCCATCTCCCTGGGCTTCATGCAGGCCGCCCTGATCGCGCGCATGACGCGCTCCAGCATGCTGGAGGTGCTGCGGCAGGACTACGTGCGCACGGCTGAGGCCAAGGGACTGGACTGGTGGATGGTGACGCTGAAGCACGCCCTCAAGAACGCCATTATCCCGGTGATCACCACCATCGGCACGGCCTTCGGCGTGCTCCTGGGCGGGGCGGTGATCGTGGAGATCGTCTTCACCTATCCGGGGCTGGGCCGGCTGGTGGTGCTGGCGGTGCAGCGGCGGGACTACCCCCTGGTGCAGGGGGCGCTGCTCCTCACCTCGGTGATCTATGTCCTGGTGAACCTGGCGGTGGATCTCTTGTACGGCGTCTTCGATCCCCGCATCAAGTACGAGTGAGCGGTGATGCCTGACGACACTCCGGCCGGCAGAACGGGCGCAGGGACGAGGGAGCGGGGGGCAGAGGCCGTGGGCCGCGAGTTCCTGCGCCGCCTGTGGCGCAACCGGCTGGCCGTCTCCGGCTTCGGCCTGCTGGCCGTGGTCCTGGTGGCGGCCCTCTTCGCGGGCGTGCTCGCCCCGGACGACCCGCTGAGCATGACGGTGGCGGACCGCATGAAGTCCCCCAGCCTGCGGCACCTGATGGGGACCGACGACTTCGGGCGGGACATCTTCAGCCGGGTGCTCTACGGGGCCCGGATCTCCCTGCAGGTGGGGCTGGCGGTCATGCTCTTCACGGTGACCATCGGGGTGCTCTTCGGCCTGCTGTCCGGCTACTTCCCGCGCCTGGACGGGCCCGTCATGCGGGTGATGGACGCCATGATGGCCTTCCCCGCGATCCTCTTCGGCATCGCCATCATGGCCGTGCTCGGGCCCAAGACCGTGAACGTGGTCATCGCCCTCGGCGTGGTGTATGCGCCCCGCACGGTCCGCATCGTGCGGGCGTCGGTCCTGGCCATCCGGCAGCTCGATTACGTCGAGGCGGTGCGGGCGCAGGCGGCGGGGCACCTGCGCATCCTCTTCCGCCACATCCTGCCCAACTGCCTCTCGCCGCTGGTGGTGCAGGCGACCTTCAACTTCGCCTACGCCGTCCTGGCGGAGGCGTCGCTCAGCTTCGTCGGCGCCGGCGCGCCGCCCCCCACCCCGAGCTGGGGCAACATCCTGAGCGAGGGGCGGGTCTATATGCAGTCCGCCCCCTGGATCACCATCTTCCCGGGGCTGGCCATCGCGATCACCGTCCTCGGCCTGAATCTGGCCGGGGACGGCCTGCGGGACGTCCTGGACCCGCGGATGAAGACCTAGGGACGAGCCACGAGCGACGAGCCATGAGCCACGAGCGATGAGCCGTGAGCCAAGAGGGCCGAGCCACGAGCCACGAACTGAGAGAGCAGCCAGTCGCCAAGGCGCATGGAAACCAAAGACGCCACCGCCCAACATCCGACCGGAATACCGATTGAGCCGCTCCGATGAGGGCATAGCCATGACACATCCGATCTACCGCGTGGTGGCGTTTGAAGTGCTCGGCGACCACAGTCTGCGGGTGACATTTGATGATAGGCTGAGTCGGGTGATCGATTTCACCCCTGTGCTGGCCGGGGGACTCTTCGGGCCGCTTCGCGATCCGGCAATCTTCAGGCAGGTGCGGCTCGACCCGGAAGTCCACACGCTGGTTTGGCCGAACGGAGCGGATTTCGACCCGGCAACGCTCCACGATTGGCCCGAGCAGGTGGTTGTCCTCCAACAGCTTGCACGACGGTGGGAATCTGTGGCTGCCTGATCTTCCCCGCTCCATCCGCCGGCTGAAGTCGGCAGCAGGAAGCCGACCGTCGCCGGAAGACTTCTCCGCTGGAAGCCAAGGGGATCGCCGAGAGGGACCCGGTTGCGGGGGAGCCGTTCCTTGACAGGACTTTTCGGGCAGTAGGTAGCATCGTCCCGGATTACGGGGCCGTTCCTGTCTGGCCTCCAACAACGACTTGACACCGTCGGCGGGACGGGAGTAGGGTTACGCCACTTCAACGATTCTCCGGAACGCCCCGAGGAGGTCAGTCGGATGCGGGCGCCTGGGGATCACGAGACCAATGCCTCGCCCGCGCCCCGCCCCGCGCGCCCCGCGAAGCCCGGCCCTCTGTGGCACCTCCCGCCCCAGAGGGCCGTTGTGCTTTCGGGCAACCCAACCCCTTCGCCCCCGCCGCCGCAACAACCAAAACTCCTCGACCACGATCTCCACCCATGTCCTGAACCGCGGCGGCAAAGGAGTCCGCAGCCCCGTGGATGCCCTATGACGGAATGACAGGCAGAGGGCGTTATACGGATTCCGTATATAATCCCGAGCGGATTGGTTAAGCTCCCGTAACTGCCTGGGACTTCAGGGCCAACCGTTCCTCATAGCCCTGGGTGTATATACGGACGCTCAGCCAGAGAAAGGTCCGTATCGGGAAACCATATAGCAAGAGTTGGGCATCTGAGCACTTCAGGGAGTGAGCAGTGAACACTAAACCAAGCACCAAATCTGAAGGCACAGTCGCGAAGATCGTCGTTGCGGTCGTTATTGCGTTGTTGGTAGGAAGTAGCTCGCCGTGGTGGTGGAACAAACTTTTCCCGACTCCCCCGACTCCCCTGATTTTCCCTGAGTGTTCTCCTGAAATTCTTAGAAGCCAGTTACTCCACGCCGGATATGATAAATCCGTAGTTATCAAATCTAGCGCACGAACTATGAGAGAAAAGGTAAGACTTCAAGACTTCGATTGTGTATCAGGTCTTGCTGCGGTATTGCTAGATGTAGATCAAGACAATGGCCATGGCCTGTATTTCTCGGGCGAAGCGTGGCGAGTAAAAGCGGAACGAGATCCGAAGCTCCAAGGACGTATGCGAGATACCTTTTTTAGGTATCTTGATATTGAACCAAGCCTGAATCCTAGCGAACGAGACGGGGTTGCTGCGGCTTGCTACGAACGGGAGAAGGGATATTGCGCGGAACGCACAGCTTGGATTAACCATCTTATGTCGATTGATTTCTACCAGCAGGCGCAATATGCGGTTGATAAGAAGATCAAGATTCATCAACTTCAGCGTGCGTTGGGGTTTGTAAAAAACGATCTGAAATTTGGAGGCTTCGATCAAATTATCCCTTCACCGGTACTGAAACGTAACGTTGAAGAAGAACTCCAGAGCCTAACCCATCATTCAAGCGGGACGCGCTGAAGCGCGCCCCTTAATTCAAACGTTAGCTTTTCGGACGAATATCATGAAGTGAATTGGGTCTGAACCCGGTAATTCGCCATGTATTCAATCGCTGCAGCGCGTATTCGCGCAAAATGTGGGAGGGGTCATGACGGAAATCTTGAATAGCATCTCCAATGGGATCGCGGGATTGAGCGGAACGGCGCTGACCTTCGCCGGCGCGCTGGCCATCGCTGGTACCCTCGCCATGGCGATCCTGCAGGTCATCAAGGAACTAACGCCAGTTCGCCGACGCTATCAGCGCAAGTGGCTTGAGCGCTGGTTCAATGCGCGGGCGGAAAAGTTCACGGTCGAGGCGGTCGAAGCCAAACCGAACGATGTCATCAGGCCCCGCCTTCCGGTGCACGCCGCAAAAGCGCAATCGACCCTGGTTGAGCTCGCGACCGGAGGCGAGGCAAACGCCTTCTACGACCTGGCGATTGAGCAGGTAGTTGCGCAGATGAACGCCGCAGCACAGATCGCGCTCGAGTATCCGCACGTCCATTTCCCGTTGCTCGCTGTCCTATCCCAGGGTGCCGACATGGATGACGTGGCGCGGGTCGTGGTCCGCG
>JBGPQZ010000132.1:0-8307 GCA_041489335.1 Methylomirabilia bacterium | reverse complement strand
GTTGGGGCACTTCAGACCCTTCGGGAGCAGAGGGTGCGAATCCCCGAGGATCTCTCCCTGGTGGGATACGACGACATGGAGTGGTGGACGCTGACTCAGCCTCCTCTCACCACGGTGGGCCAGCCGGTCTACGACCTCGGCCGGGAGGCGATGCGGCTGCTCCTCGCGCAAATCGGCAGGGAGAAGGCGCGGCGCCCGCAGCGGGTGGTGCTGAAGCCGGAGTTGATCCTCCGAGACTCCTGCGGACCACCCGCTCGGCGCGCCCGTTCCACCATAACGCGTCGGAGGACCCGCGTGCTTCGCCTGGCGGAGGGACACCAATGACGTACCTGATCGGCGTAGACGTCGGCACGCAGAGCGTCAGAAGTTGCCTCTTCGATCTTGAGGGCGCGGTCGTATCCTCCGCCACGCGGCCGCTCCACACGACGTTCCCCAGGCCCACCTGGGCCGAACAGGACCCGGAGGAGTGGTGGCGGGCCGCGCTGGACACGTTGAGAGAGATCCTCCAGGTCTCCAGGGTGGACCCGAAGGAGATCGCGGCCCTGTCTTACGACTGCACCGCCTGCACGGTGGCGGCGCTGACGGAGGAGGGAAAGCCGCTTCGCCCCGCGCTCCTCTGGATGGACGAGCGGGCCCACGTGGAGGCGGAGGAGGCGTCCGCCACCGGACACGAGGTTCTGAAGTACTGCGGGGGGAAGGTGTCGCCGCAGTGGATGATCCCGAAGGGCCGCTGGCTGGAGCGGCACGAGGCGGACTGCTTCGATCGGGCGCGCTGGATCGTGGACGAGACGGACTTCTTCACCTTCCGGCTCACAGGCCGGATGACGGCCAGCCTGGACAACGCGACCGCCAAGTGGAATTACGTCCGCCCGCTGGGCGGGTGGCCGGCCGACTTCCTCCGCGCGGCTGGATCCGAGAAGCTTGCGGCCAAGTGGCCGACCGAGGTGCTGCCGGTCGGACGATCGCTGGGGCGGATCCGCGAGGCGGTGGCGCGCGAGGTGGGACTCTCGCCCGAGACCATCGTGGCGCAAGGCGGGATCGACGCCTACGCCGGCGAGATCGCGCTCGGCGCGGTGGGCGCGGGGGATCTGGCCCTGATCCTGGGCAGTTCCACCTGCCACATGGCCCAGTCGGCAACGCCGGTCTTCGCCAACATCTGGGGACCCTATCCGGACGCCCTGGTGGAAGGGATGTTCACGCTGGAGGGCGGGCAGACGGCCACCGGGAGCATCCTCCAGTGGCTGGTCGGGCATTTCGGCGCCGAGGCGGCGGGCCAGGCCAAGGCTCGCGGCCAGGACGTGTACGCGTACCTGGACGGCCTCGCCGAGGCAATCCCGCCGGGCAGCGAAGGCCTGCTGATCCTGGATTACTTCCAGGGAAACCGCACGCCGTACAAGGACCCCCTGGCTCGCGGGACGGTGGTCGGTCTCACCTTGAAGCACGGGCTGCCGCACCTCTACCGCGCGGTGGTCGAGGGGATCTGTTTCGGGACGCGACAGATCCTGGAGGACATGGCCGCCCACGGGTTCAAGCTGGAGCGGATCTACGCGGGCGGCGGCGGGGCCAAGAGCCGACTCTGGACGCAGATCCAGGCCGACGTCCTGGGCCATCCCATCCATCTGCCGCGCGACAAGGAAACCATGGCCCTGGGCGCCGCCATCTGGGCCGGCCTGGGCGCTGGTGTGTTCAAGGGCTACCCGGACGCCATCGGCCGGATGGTTCACATCGAGCGGGCGGTGACCCCGGTCGCCGAGCGGCGGGAAGTCTACGACCGGCTGTACCGCCAGTACGTGGATCTGTATCCGGCCGTGCGACCGGTGATGCACACCCTGGCGAAGCTGGGAGGCTGAGAGCGGGAGCCGATGTGCGGTTCCGCCAAGCTTGCCAGACCGACGTCGGATCGAAGGCGGGAAAGGAGGAGGCGATGCGCAAGCGCAAGATCGGAATCCTGACATTTTCCGACGGGCGGAAGTTCGCCCACGACCTGCAGTACAAGATGAACAAGGGATTCCAGGACAAGCTCGTGAAGACGCTGAAGGCCACCGGCGAGCTGGAGTGCGTGACCGGCGAGATCATCTGGACGCCGGAGCTGGCCCGGTCCGAGGCGAAGAAGCTGGCGGCGGCCGGCGTCGAGGCGACGATCCTCAATTTCGCCATCTGGGCCTTCCCGCACCTGCCGGTCATCGCCACCGAGTTCGCGCCGGGCCCGTTCCTCTGCCTCTCCAACGTGAACCCCCAGGCGCCGGGCCTGGTGGCCATGCTGGCGGCGGCGGGGAGCCTGAATCAGATCGGGGTCTTCCACGGCCGGGTGTCGGGGGACGTGGAGGATCCGAAGGTCCTCAAGCAGGTCATGGCCTTCCTGCGGGCGGCCTCGGCCGTGAACCGGCTGCGCGGCAAGACCTATGGCCTCTTCGGCGGCCGCTCCATGGGGATGTACACCGCCGTCCCGGCTCTCGACCAGTGGCGGCGGGAGTTCGGAGTGGACATTGAGCACATCGACCAGTGGGAGATCGTCCGCCGCTCCGAGACGATCGACCAGGCGCGGGTGACGCGGGCCCGGAAGTGGCTGGAGAAGCACTGCGGGGAGGTGGCCTACGACGGCAAGGCCCTCACGCCCGAGACGCTGGAGCGGCAGATCCGGAGTTACCACGCCGTGCGCGAGCTGGTCGAGGAGTGGGACCTGGACTTCGTGGGGATCAAGGGCCAGCCGGAGCTGACCAACTCCTTCTGCACCATGGACCTCACCGAGGCCTTCCTGAACGACCCCTACGACTGGGAAGGGCCGCACGAGCCGATCGTCTGCGCGACCGAGGCGGACTCGGACGGCGCGCTCACCATGGAGATCTTCAAGGACCTGGCGGGAACGCCGGTCCTCTTCGCCGACGTCCGGCACTACGACGCCGAGGGGGACTTCTGGGATTTGGTCAACTCGGGCGAGCACGCGACCTACTTCGCGGGCCGGTCGTTCGATCCCAAGGTGAACCTCCCCAAGGTGAAGCTCCTCCCCGAGAACTTCTACTTCCCGGCGGGGGGCGCCGCCGTCCATCACATCGCGGCCCCGGGCGAGGCGACGTTGGGGCGGCTTACCCGGAAGAACGGCAAGTACTGGATGGCCATCCTGCCGGCGGAGTTCCTGTCCTTCCCGGAGAAGAAGGCGAATGCCAAGGCACAGGCGACGACCGGCGAATGGCCACACGCCTTCACCAAGCTTCGGGTGCCGGCCGAGCGGTTCATCGCCACCTACAGCTCCAACCACATCCACGGGGTCTACGGCGACTACGTGGAGGAGCTCAAGTGGGTCTGCAAGATGCTGAACATGGAGGCCGAGGTCTATGTCTAGTAACGACTCGAAAGGCGGTCCACGCCTCAGCGGGATCATCGCCGCCCTGCTCACCCCGATGCAGGATGGGGGGACGCGTCTGGACCTGGAGGCGACGTCCCGCCTGGTGGCCTGGCTCGTGGAGCGGGGTATTCACGGCCTCTACCTCGCGGGAACGACGGGCGAGGGGCTGTACCTCACGCCCCAAGAGCACCGGGAACTCACCCGGGCGGTGGTGCAGGCGGCCCGCGGCGTCCCGGTGGTGGCGCACGTCGGGGCGCTCACCACGGCCACGGCGGTGGCGCTGGCCCACCAGGCCGTCCAGGCCGGGGCCACGGCGGTGGCGGCCATCCCGCCCCCCTACTACGGCCTGACGCGGGAGGAGCTCCTCGCCTACTTCGCGGCGATCGGCACGGCGGCCGGCCCGCTGCCGCTCTATCTCTACAACATTCCCAGCCATGCCCGGAACGAGCTGCCCCCCGCCCTGGTGGCCGAACTCCGCCGGGCCGTTCCGACCCTGAGGGGGATCAAAGACAGCAGCGGGTTCGCCGGCCGCATCCCCGACCTGGTCAAGACCATGGGGCCCGATTTCGCCGTGGTCTGCGGCAACGACGACAAGGTCCTGAGCGCGTTTCAGGCCGGCGCCGCGGGCATCGTCGCCTCGGGCGCGAGCGTCTTCCCCGAGCTGTACCTGGAGCTCCATGCCGCCTGGAAAGCCGGTCGGCTGGCGGAGGCCGAGAAGGCGCAAGCGCGCATCGTCGCCATGCAGCAGGCCCTGGGTAACGGGGCGCGGCTGGGCTGGTACAAGTACGTCCTGGCGGAGCGGGGCGTCCCCATCGGCGGGGTCCGCGCCCCGCTCCTCGACCCCGGCCCGGCCGATCAGGAGGCCATCCGGAAGAGCCTGCAAGAGTTGAAGCTGCTCTAGAGAGACGGGAACCGAGAGCCGAGCAGTATGGGCGATCAGGCATGAGCCATGAGCGGTGATCAACAGAAGGAGGGTGTCGTCATGAAAAAGTGGCTGGGAGTGCTGTCGAGTGTTGGGCTGTTGTGTGTGCTGGCGACGGCGGTCGAGGCAGGAACCATCATCCGCTGGGGCGAGACGCAGGCCGCAGATCATATCGCGCTCAAGATGATCGACCGGGTAGCAAAGAAAGTTAGTGATGCGACCCAGGGCCGTGTCCAGATCCAGGGCTATCCATCCAGCCAGCTTGGGAGTTCCAAGGAGATGATCGAGGCCATCGTCCTGGGCACCCAGCAGATGGTCACGGACGGGACGGCGAACTTTGCCCAATGGGTGCCGAGCATCGGGGTCACTGAGGCACCCTATGTCTGGCGGGACGCGGCGCACCTGGCGAAGGTCATGGCCGGCCCCATCGGTGAGGATCTGAACAAGCAGCTCATCGAGAAGCGCGGGATCCGCATCCTCGGCACGACCTACTACGGGGTCCGGCAGCTCACCACGACCAACAAGGCCGTGCGGACGGTGGCGGACATGAAGGAGTTCAAACTGCGCGTGCCCGAAAACGAGATCTTCCTGGCCATGGCCAGGGCTTGGGGGGCCAAGCCCACTCCCATGACCTTCGGCGAGCTGTACCTGGCCCTGCGGCAGAGCGTGGTGGACGGCCAGGAGAACCCGCTGCCGACCATTGACTCGGGGAAGTTCTTCGAGGTGCAGAAGTACTTGGTGCTCACCGCCCACATTCTGACCCCGCGAATTGTCGCGATGAACGAGAAGTTCTGGCAGGGGCTTCCCGCCGCCGATCGCCAGATCATCAGCGAGGCCCTGGCCGAGGGGATCGCCTGGAACAATCAGGAAACCGAGGCGGCCGAGCGAGTGCTGGTGGAAAAGTTCAAGAAGGCGGGCATGGAGGTGATCCAGCCGGACTACGAATCGTTCCGCAAGCCGGTGCTCGACACCCTGCCCAAGATGTTCGAGGCCAAGTGGGGCAAGGGCCTCTTCGAGCGGATCATGGAGACCCGATGAGCACCAGCGCAGAATCGCGTACGGCCAGCGGGCCGTCAGCCGCCTTCGGGCGGCTGACGGCCACCCTGGACCGGTGCACCTGCATTGCATGCGTGACGCTCTTCGTTGCCATCCTGGTGGTGATGATCCTCCAGGTCGCGTTCCGATACGTCCTCAACACGCCGCTCGTCTGGACGGAAGAGCTGGCCAGAATCCTCTTCATTTGGGCCTGTTACCTTGGGGCGCCGGTGGCGACGCGGCGAGGAAACCACGTCACCATCACGTTTGTCCTGGAACGGTTGCCGAAGGGCTTTGGCCGTGTGGTGGCGCTGGGGATCCAGGCCGTTTCCCTCGTGTTTTTCCTCCAGTTGGCGATCCTGGGTGCCGTCCTGGCCGCGAGGTCCCACACGGTCGAGGCAATTACGCTCCCCATTCCGTGGTCGCTCATCTACCTCGCAGTGCCCCTGTCCGCGGCCTTGATGATTCTGCAGACGGTTGATGTCGGATGGAATGGACTCCAGGGGGCGGGGCAGGAGGTACAGGTATGACCGTCGGTCCATTGATCTGGGTCTGGCTGGGACTGATGGTGGTCGGCATGCCCCTGTTCATCAGCATGGGATTCTCCTGTCTGCTCTACCTCTGGGCGAACGGGGAGATTCTCCTGTCCATCCCGCAACGGCTCACCGCGTCGGCGAACTCGTTCCCGTTGCTGGCAGCACCGTTCTTCATGCTCACCGGCATGGCGATGAACACCGCCGGGATCACCACGCGGATCTACGACTTCTGCGAGTGCCTGGCGGGGCGGTTCCGCGGGGGGCTGGCCCACGTGAATGTCATTGGCAGCGTGATCTTTGCCGGGATGTCGGGGTCCGCGGTGGCGGATGCGGCGGGCCTTGGCACCATCGAGATCAAGGCCATGACGGACGAGGGGTACCCGCTCCCCTTCTCGGCGGCCGTGACGGCGGCGTCGGCCACCATCGGTCCCATCATTCCGCCCAGCGTTCCGCTCCTGATCTACGGCGTGATCGCCGACGTGTCCATCGGGCGCCTCTTCGCCGGCGGGTTCATCCCGGGCCTGCTCATGGCGGCGGCCCTCATGGTCCAGATCCACTTCATGGCCAAAAAGCGCGGCTTCGGCGCCCACCGGGCCCCCACCTGGCCGGAGTTTCGCACGAAGAGCCGGAAGGCCTTCCTGTCGCTCATGACCCCCGTGATCCTCTTCGGCGGGATGATGATCGGGGTGTTCACACCCACTGAGGCGGCCTTCGCGGCCGCTCTCTACGCACTCGTGCTCGGGGTGTTTGTCTATCGCGAGGTCAAGTGGTGGGAGTTGCCGAAGGTGTTCCTGGACACCGTGGAAACCAACGCCGTGGTTCTGATGCTGGTCATGACCGCCTCCCTGCTCGGGTGGGTCCTGGCCCGGGCCCAAGTGCCCCAGATGCTCGGGACGTGGATCCTCGGAACGACGCGGAATCCCATCCTGATCCTCTTGATGATCAATGTGTTCCTTCTGATCGTCGGCTGCTTCATGGAGACGCTGGCGGCCCTGATCATCCTGACCCCGGTTTTCATGCCTGTGATCAAGGCGGTGAGCATCGACCCGGTCCACTTCGGACTGGTCATTGTCCTGAATCTGATGATCGGAACGCTCACCCCGCCCGTCGGCATTGTCCTCTTCGTGGTGGCGCGCGTGGCCAAGCTCCCGTTCGAGGTGGTGACCCGTGCCACGGCGCCGTTCCTGATCCCTCTGGTTGTCGTGCTGCTTCTGATCACGGTGTTTCCGGAGCTGGTGCTGTTCCTCCCGAGGGTGATTTTTGGCTGACGCGAGTGCGAGGCGGTTGCCGGCAGTTGTTGCGCCCGCCGGGGATGTCCCGAGGAGCTCTGCTGCGGCCGGGATCGGCCGCAGCCGATGAAAGGAGGAGAGCCATGCGACGCATCGGATGTTGGCTGGGTGTGGTAGCGCTGGCGGTCGGGATGTGGATCGCGGCGCCGGCCGCGGCGGGGGAGCCCACCTACGAGATCAAGTGGAGCACGGTGGCGGTCCCGACGCAGCCGGAGTACAAGGGGATGGAGGTCTTCGGAAAAACCCTGGAGGGGCTGAGCGGCGGCAAGATCAAGGTCCGCACCTTCCACTCGGGGCAACTGGGGGACCAGAAAACCCAGTTGACCAGGGTGCAGCGGGGGACCCTGGAGATGTCCTACGCCGATCCCTCCTGGTTCTCGGACCACGTCCCCGAGATGGGCGTGTTCGGGGCCGCCTATGTTTTCCGAGATCTGGACCACCTGTACCGCGTCATGTCGGGTCCCATGGGACAGGAGTATTTCGAGATGGCGACCAAGAAGACGGGCATCCGCCCGCTGGATGTCTGGTATCTGGGGACCCGGCAGCTCAGCCTGTCGACGACCAAGCCGGTCAGCAAGCCGGATGACATGAAGGACGTCAAGCTCCGGGTTCCGAATGCCCCGATCTGGATCGCCATGGGCAAGGCATTGGGGGGGAACCCGACCCCGCTCGGCTTCGGTGAGCTGTATCTGGCGCTCAAGACCGGGACCGTGGACGCGCAGGACAATCCCCTGCCCAGCAACGAGGCTGCCAAGTTCTACGAGGTGACGAAGCAGATCGTCATGACGAACCACATCATCGGTCAGCTCTGGCCGATCATCAACGAGCCGCTCTGGCAGGGAATGCCACCCGAGTACAGGCAGTGGATCAAGATGTCCCTGGCGGTGGGGCGCAGCTACATGAACTACCTGGTCCTCGAGGGCGAGGCGAGCCTGGTGGAGAAGTTCGAGAAGCAGTACGGGATCAAGTTTGTCTATCCCGATCTGGAGCCTTGGCGAAAGAATGCCCGGCCGGCCTACAAGGAGTTCGAATCCAAGTGGGGCGCCGGGATCTACGAGAAGATCCAGGCGATGCCATAAGAGCAGTGGACATGCAGAACCGGGGGGTGAGGCCTCACCCCCCGGTTCTGCATGTCCACTGCTCTTATGGCATCGCCTGGATCTTCTCGTAGATCCCGGCGCC
>JBGPQZ010000131.1:0-8333 GCA_041489335.1 Methylomirabilia bacterium | reverse complement strand
TGTCAAGCGGAATCCTGCGATTAGCCATTCCGGCGGGACGACGCGTTGCGCCGCCGGTCGGCCAGCCGCGTCGCCTACCCCGCCGGCGAGTCGTTTCGTGAGACCGACTTGTGAAATATTGAGCACGTCTGAGACAGAATATCCCACATGCGTTGTCTCGGACCCTTCTCTCGAAACCGACATTCCTCCGCTGTCCGCTCGAGTTCCCTCCTTTCTTTCGCTCGATCCCGGTTGCACACGGAGAAAAAGCACCGATCCCCCCATGTCTCCCCGCCTCATATCTGCCCGGCGGGAGGAGGATAGCACCGGAATTGCATGGCTGGCGGTACGCACGAGGCGACGCGGTGCGATCTTTGTTGACGCGTGCCCCCTGTCTCTGATATCAGAGGTGGCGGTTCAGTCGGTGACGCCGGCGTCCACATCACGAGATCCCGCACGCGAGAAAGACACGGATCGACGCGCACGAGGATGCACACCATCCGGTGACGTGAGCGGCTGAGCGAAGCCGGCCACGCGCCATGGGGGATCAGGATGCCCCATACGCTGACTACCTGCACGTTCTGCGGCGTAGGCTGTGGGATCTACCTGGAATCCGCGGGCAACACCCTGACGGGTGCCTACCCCAGCATGTCCCACCCCACCAACGCGGGGCGCATCTGCGTGCGCGGCTGGCACGTGAACGAGGTCGCCAGCTCCCCCGATCGGCTCCTCCGCCCCCTCCTCAAGCAGCACGGCGAGTTCCGCGAGGTCTCCTGGGACGAGGCGTTCTCCACCGCCGCCGACCGACTCCTCCGCATCCGGCGCGAGGCGGGTCCCGACGCCATCGGCTTCGTCAGCTCGCCCCGCGGCAGCAACGAGGAGAGCTACCTCCTGCAGAAGTTCGCCCGGGCCGTGATCGGCACGAACAATCTGGATCACGGCCTGGGGTTCCACCGCAACAACAGCATCGACGTCCTCCTCAGCATGCTGGGCGTCCCCGCCACGACCAACTCCGTCGGCGAGCTGGCCCAGAGCCAGGCGATCATCGTGAACGGGGTGGACCTGGGGCTCCAACTCCCGACCATCGGCGGCCGCGTCATGCGGGCCAAGCTGGGTGGGGCCACGCTCATCGTCATCGACCCCCGCCGGCACCGGATCGCGGAGCACGCGGATTTCTTCCTCCAGGTGCGCCCGGGCAGCGACGCCGCCCTGTACGGCGCCATGGCCAAGGTCATCCTGGATCGGGGCCTGCTGGATACCAGGTTCCTCAAGGCCCACTGCCGGCAGGTCGACGCCTTCCTGGGGATCCTCCACACCTACGACGTGCTCTGGGCCGCCGAGACCTGCGGCGTCTCCCCCGCGCTCATCGAACAGGCGGCCATCGCCTATGCCCGGGCCAAGTCCGCCGCCATCCTCTTCTCGACGGGGGTGGAGGCGCGCGGCGGCGAGGGCATTCAGGCCCTCGTGAACCTCGCCCTCCTCACCGGCAACATCGGCCGGGAGGGGGCCGGGGTCTTCGCCCTGACGGAACATAATAATCTCCAGGGCGTCTGCGACATGGGGATGCTCCCGAACCGCCTGCCGGGCTACGTCCCGGTCACGGACGCCGCCGGCCGCCAGCGCTTCGAGGCCCTGTGGGGCGAGCGCCTCTCGGAGCGGCCGGGCCAGGACGCGGATTACCTCATGGGCCGCGGGGGGAACGGCGGCGTCCGAGGGCTGTGGCTCTGCCGGCACGACCCGGTGATGGCGGCCTCGGCGCGCACACCCGTCTCCCTGGGGAGCCTGGACTTCGTGGTGGTCCAGCACCCCTTCCTCACCGAGACCGCCAAGCAGGCGGACCTGGTCCTGCCGGTGGCCGCCTTCGGCGAGGAGCAGGTCACCTTCACGAACACCGAGCGTCGCATCCAGCTGGTGGGCAAGGCCGTGGATCCTCCGGCGGGCCTTATGCCGGCCTGGCAGCAGATCGTCCGCCTGGCGAACGCCTGCGGCGCGGCGTGGACCTATCCCTCGGCCGCCGCCGTGATGGAGGAGATCGGGCGGGCCGTGCCCTGCTACGGTGCCGCCTCCTACGAGAACCTCGCCCGGGACTACGGCCGGCAGTGGCCCTGCACCGCCGACAAGCCCCTGGGGACCCGCTTCCTCTTCGAGGACGGGATCGCCGGGCAGCCCTTCACCCTCGTGCCCATCCCGCGCCCCTCGCGCCCCTCGTGCGCATCCGAGGACTATCCCTTCGTGCTCGGCTTCGGCCACTCCCTCTACTATTGGCACCAGAATGTCCTCGTGCAGCACAGCGAGACGCTGAAGCGAGAGTACGGGATCCTCCTCCTCGACTATCCGGAGGGGTTCGTGGACATCAATGCGGACGACGCCAAGCGGCTGCAGATCCGCGATGGGGCCAAGGTGCGGCTGGTGGGGGTGACCGGGTCGGCCATCACCACGGCGCGCGTCACCCACGAGGTGAAGTCCGGCATGATCTTCGTGCCGTATTTCCTCCGCGAGGTGCGGGAACAGCTCCTGGGCGAGGCGGCCCACACGCCCCAGGCGAGCCGGATGCCGGTCTGCGTCCGCCTGGAGAGGGTATAACAATGCGGGCACGTGTGCTCGATAAGACCAACCTCTTGAGTCTGGTAGATCTGCTCCGCGAGGAGTACGAGGTGATCGCCCCCTTCTATGGCCGCGGGCGGGACACCTGCTTCGACACGGTCACCGACGCCAATCGTCACCTGATCCAGCTCCACATCCCCAATCCGTACTACCCGCCCAAGCGGTACGTCCTTCCGCACATCGAGCGGCTGCTGCACATCCACCTGGACGATCGTTCCCAGATCCAGCCGAGCTACGAGGCGCCGCGCCGCGCCATCTTCGGCATCCGCTCCTGCGACACGGCGGGGATCGACCATCTGGATCGGTTCTACCTGGGGCGCGACTTCAAGGACACCTACTACGAGCGCCATCGCCGGAACCTCTTCCTGGTCAACGTCGTCTGCACCGACCCGGAACTCGACATCGACAACGACTGCTTCTGCCCCTGCGCCGACACCGGCCCGGCCGCCCGCGACCACTTCGACCTGCAGCTCATGGACCTGGGTGAGGAGATCCTGGCCGTGGCAGGGAGCGCCGGCGGTGAGGCCCTCTTCCGCCACCCGATGTTCCGCAAGGGCACGCCCGCCCACGTTGCCCGCCGCCGTGAGATCCTGAGCGAGGTCCGCAAGCGCTTCAAGGTCGCCACGAGCTGGTACTGGGGAACCGTCCGCTACATCACCACCGGGCAGGTGGCCGAGACCACCTGGGAGGGGATCGGAAACCGGTGCCTGGAGTGCGGTGGGTGCAGCTACATGTGCCCGACCTGTACCTGTTTTACCATGACCGAACGGAAGCTGGGCGCGGAGGACTTCGAGCGCGTCCGGATCTGGGACGCCTGCGCCCTGGGCGGCTTCACGCGGATGGCCGGCGGCTTCAACCCGAGGAAGGCCGCCCACGACCGACGCAACCGCCGCTTCTTCCGCAAGCTGGCCCACTACTTCATCCAGCGCGAGCTGTCGGTGGCCTGCGTGGGCTGCGGCCGCTGCGTCGAGGTCTGCCACGGGGACATCGGCATGCCCAGCGTCGTCGAGATCGTGCGCCGGACCACCGCCGAGGGCGAACACCATGCGTCAGCCGCAGACTGAGAACGTCTACCTCCCGAAGATCGCGATCCTGGACCGCGTGGTCGAAGAGATCGCGGACGTCCGGACCTTCTACTGGCACTTCGAGGACCCCGCCGAGCAGGCCGCCTTCCGGCGCTTCCTGCCCGGCCAGTTCGCTCAGGTGTCGGTCTTCGGCGCCGGCGAGTTCCCGGCGTCGCTCCCGCCCAGCCCGACGGAGGAGGAGCTCTTCTTCACCATCCGTCAGGTGGGCAGCGTGACCGACGCGCTCCACGCCCTGAAGCCGGGGAATCGGTTCGGGGTCCGGGGGCCGTACGGCAACGGGTTCCCGATGGAGGAGTACGCCGGCCGGAACCTGGTGTTCGTGGCGGGAGGCATCGGCCTGATCCCGCTGCGCTCCTGCATCATCTACGCCCTGGACAACCGGGAGCGGTACGGGAAGATCCAGCTCTTCTACGGCGCCCGGGAACCCAAGGATCTGATGTATCTCGACCTGTTGCACGAGCGGGAGAAGGCCGAAGGCTTCGAGTGCTACCTCACCGTGGACCAGGGCGATCAGACCTGGAGCGGCCACGTCGGGGTCGTGGGGAGCCTGTTTAAGGTGCCGGGCGTACAGGTGCCCGTCGAGAACACCACGGCCTTCGTCTGCGGTCCCCCCATCATGTTCCGGTTCGTCATCCAGGACCTGAAGGCGATGGGGTTCCAGGATCGAAACATCATGTCCACGCTCGAGCGCTACATGAAGTGCGGCGTGGGCAAGTGCGGCCACTGCTGTATCGGGCTGGCTTACGTCTGCGTGGATGGCCCGGTCTTCACCTTCGAGCAGATCCGGAAGCTGGGGGAAGACATCTGATGGGCGACCTGGCGAAGGAACTCCGCGAGCGGCTGCGAGGCCGGGTCTGCCTCGTGGGTATCGGGAACCCGGACCTCGGTGACGACGGCTTCGGGGTCCGCCTGGCCGAGGTCATGCGGGCCGCCGGTCACCCGGACGTGGTCGTGGCGGGGACGACGCCGGAACGCTGGGCCGCCCGCCTCGCCGAGGAGGGCTTCGACACGGTGGTCCTTCTGGATGCCGTGAGCGTCGCGGCGGAGCCGGGGGCAGTCGTGTTCTGGCCTGCGGGCGACCTTGCCACGCGCTTCCCCCAGATCTCCACCCACAAGCTCTCCCTGGGGACGCTGGCGCGCTTGATGGAGGCCGCCGGCCGCGTGTGGCTGCTGGGCGCCCAGCCGGAGAGGCTTCTGCCTGGGTCCGGGCTGAGCGCCCCCGTCCGGATGACCCTGGAAGCCCTGACGACCCTGCTCTGCGACGCGCTGTCTGCCCGGGCTGCGCAGCCGGCCCCGGCGTGGGAGCAACCATGACTGCGGCGAATGGCATCATCGCTGCCCTGATCGTGCTGCCCGTCGGCGCGGTCGCGAGCCTTGCGGCCTCCCGCAGCAAGGCCGTGGCCGGTTGGCTGGCTTTCCTGACCACGGCCCTCGCCGGCGTGCTGGCCGTCTCCGCGGCCGGCACGGTGCTTTTCACCGGCCCTGGCGAGGCCGTAACACTCTGGAGCCTCCCGCAGTGCGGCTCGGCCCTGCGGATCGCCCTGGACGGCTTGAGCGCGGTTTTCGTCTCCCTGATCGCGTTGATCTCGCTCCTGGCGGCGCTGTATTCCATCTCTTACATGGAGCATTACCCGACGTACGGCGCGGGGCGCTACTACCCCTACTTCCTGCTGTTCGTGGCCGGGATGTACGGCATCGTCACCGTCACGGACCTCATGCTGTTCTTCTTCCTTTTCTGGCAACTGATGACGCTCAGTTCCTACGCCCTTGTCCGGTACGAATACCGGAAGCCGGAGAACGTGCGGGCGGCATACAAGTACTTGCTCATGATGGAGATCGCCTGCGGCCTCATCATGCTGGGCGCAGGTCTGCTCGGCCAGGGCCCCGTCGCTGCTGGCGCGAACGAGCGCCTGATGACGTATGACTTCGATGCCATTAGCCATGGCTTGCCCGCTCTCCTCCAACAGGGTGGGGTCGTAACCTTCGCCTTCCTCTGCTTCCTCGTGGGCTTCGGCATCAAGGCCGGCATGTGGCCGTTCGGCCAGATGTGGCTGCCCGACGCCCACCCGGCGGCCCCCTCCCCGGTGAGCGCCCTGCTCTCGGGCGTCATGATCAAGACCGGAGTGTACGGCCTCATGCGATCCTTCCTCTGGCTGATTCCCCTGGAGGCGGCGGCGCAATACCCGAGTGGGGAGTGGGGTCTCACCATCGCCGTGCTTGGGACAATCACGCTGTTCGTCGGAACGATGCAGGCAATGCGGCAGGAACAATCCAAGCGTCTCCTGGCCTTCCACAGCATCGGGCAGGTGGGCTACATCCTCCTGGGCCTTGGCGCGTGCCTCGCCCTCCTGGAGGCAGGTGGGCGAGATGCAACCGTGCAGGCCCTGGCCACAGTGGCCTTCTACGGGGCCCTCTTCCACACGGTGAACCACGGGATTTTCAAGAGCTTGCTGTTCCTGAATGCGGGGTCGATCCTGTATGCCACCGACACGCAGGACCTCAACAGCCTTGGCGGCTTGATGCGGTACATGCCGGCGACTGCGGTGATGACGCTCATCGCCTCTTTTTCCATCGCCGGCGTCCCGTTGTTCAACGGGTTTGCCAGCAAATGGAGCCTGTACGTCGCGACCATCTTGGGAAGCACGCAGGCCAAGTACCTCGCTGTCTGCGCAGTGGTCGCCATCCTGACCAGCGCAATCACCCTGGCGTCCTTCATGAAGTTCTTCGGGGCGAGTTTTCTCTCGCGTACCAGCGGGCTCGTGGCCAGCCGGGCGGCGGGACGCAAGAGCCTGGAGGTCGACTGGGTGATGCAGACCCCGCAGGTGCTCCTGGCGGCGCTGTGTCTGGCACTCGGCGTCGTGCCGCTATCGGCCTACTGGCTGATGCAGCGCGCCCTGGAGCGCAGCCAGCAGGGCCTGGGGATTGCCCTGTCCAAGCTCCCGCTGACCACGGTCGCCGGGGTGACCGGCCTCGAGAGTGTCGGGGGCCGGGCCCTCTTCATGCCGCTCGCGCTGCTCGGGGTGTTCGGCGGTATGCTCCTGCTTGCCCGGTGGGTGTCGCGGCTGGGCAACGCGGAGCGGAGGGCCGCCGAACCCTGGCTTTGCGGGTACACCCGCGCGGCTGAGCAGAACCGGTACGGCGCGCACAACCTCTACCGCGAAATCACGCGGCACTTCCGCTGGCTGGGCGGCATGCCCCGGCCGCGCCCCAACGCGGCGAATCCCGACCCGGCGAGGGCGCTGAGAACTCCAGAGAAGCTCTGACACGGGACACTCGCGGATGACTCCAGGCATTCGGACCGAGAATGGGTGCGATGCGATGGCCGCGCAACAGATCCTGAACCTCCTCAAAGAACGCTTCGCCCCGGCGATCCAGCGCGCGGACGTGCCCGCGGACAATCGACTGTTCCTGTACGTCGAGCCGGAAGCGATGAAGGGCGTCTGCGAGTACGTATTTCGGACCCTGGACGCCCGCTATATCGTGGGCATCGGCGTGGACGATCGCCCCTATTCCGGGCAGTTCCTGGTGGGCCACAATTTCGCCTTCGACGGAAGCCACGTCCTCTGCAGCATCCTGACCTCGCTACCGGGCGACCGCCCGCAGGTCGAGAGCATCACGGACGTCGTGCCCCCGGCGAACTGGTCGGAGCGCGAGTTCCGGGATCTCGTGGGGATCACGCCGGTGGGACACCCCACGCCCAAGCGGTTGATCCTTCCGGACGGCTGGCCAGAGGGCGCCCATCCCTTGCGCAAGGACGTCCCCTGGAACTTCGTCCCCCCGGGCTACGACGAGAACAAAGGCTACGACTTCGACGATCCGCCCGAGGGATGCGTGGTCGTGCCCTTCGGACCCTTCCACCCCACATTGGACGAGCCGGCCCACTTCCGGCTGTACGTGGAGGGAGAGGTGGTCCGGGGCTGCGAGTACCGGGGCTTCATGGTCCACCGAGCCATCGAGAAGCTCGGGGATTCGGTCCTCACCTACAACGAGATCCCCATGGCCGCCGAGCGGATCTGCGGCATCTGCGGGTGCGTGCACAACGTGACCTACGCCCAGGCCGTCGAGCAGGCGGCGGCGATCACCCCGCCCCCGCGGGCGGAGTACATCCGGACCATCATGCTGGAGATCGAGCGGCTGCACAGCCACCTGCTCTGGGTTGGCCTGGCCTGTCACATCCTGGGCTTCGACACTCTCTTCATGCAGTGCTTCCGCATCCGCGAGCCCATCATGTGGATCGCCGAGAAGATCAGCGGCAACCGGAAGACCTACGCCCTCTGCGTGATCGGCGGCGTCCGCTGGGATATCACGCCCCTGCTCAAGGGTGAGCTGCGGCGGGTGCTGGACACGCTGGAGAAGGAATGGACCGCGGTGGTGGGTGCCGTGCGGGGCGACCGGAACGTGCAGAAGCGCACCCGCGGGATCGGCGTTGCCGACAAGGCCCTGGTGAAGAACACCGGGCTGATCGGCCCCATCGCCCGGGCCTCGGGTGTGGGCATCGACTGCCGCCGCGACCACCCCTACGCGGCTTACGGCCGGGTGGACTTCGAGGTGGTGGTCCAGGACGGGGGCGATGTGTGGTCGCGCCTCCTGGTGCGCGCGCTGGAGGTCTTCGAGTCCATCAAGATTGTCCGCCAGTGCCTGGAAAAGATGCCCGAAGGTGCCCTG
>JBGPQZ010000130.1:0-8345 GCA_041489335.1 Methylomirabilia bacterium | reverse complement strand
TGACGACCGATCATGCCGAGCCCGACCAGGCCGACGGTCTTCCCGTCCAATTCGTAGATCTCGCCTCCCGAGCCTGAAGGGCGCCAGCTCCCCGCCCGCGTCCGAGCGTCCAGTTCCCGCAAGCGTCGGAGGACGGCCAGGATCAGCATGATCGTGTGCTCAGCCACCGCGACGGCGTTGGCTCCGCCATTCGTGGCCATCGGAACACGGCTGTGGCGCAGTCGTCCGAGATCCACCTGGTCGTACCCGGCGCTCAGGAGTTGGACCAGCCGAGTTCGTTCCAGGACATCGTAGAATGCAGGAACCATGGGCTGGACGATGAAGCCCAGGAGATACCCCGCCTGCGCCACGATCCGGGCCGTCTCGACATCGGTTGCGCCGGCAGGCACCACCGCCATTCGGAATCCTTCTGGGAGCAACTGGCGACCCACACCGATTACCTTCTCCGATACCTCAGCCATGAAAGCAATAGTCTCTTCCGGCATTGTGGATTTGTCCCTCTTCTGGTCTTACGTTTCAAAAGAACCGCGCTGCTGGGCATCAGACGCACCGAGGCAGCGAGGCGCTTTCCTCAGAGCCTGTGAAAGAATCGCGGATTGCCATGTCGGAGAGCGGTGAACTCACGACCGTCCACGGCGGAGATCTAGTGACGCAGCGCCGCGCTAAACGGAAACGCGGGGGTCCATGCGAGCCACCGAGGGCGGCACGGGCCCCGCGGGGCGCGGAGTTAGCCAACACCGGGGCGCCACTGGGCGCCTCCCCACCTGTGAAGAAATCCCCCCACGACGCCGAGGGCAAACGCCCGCATCAGGTTCTGCGCCAGGGCGTACCACACGGCGATCACCCGGACCTTCGCGAGCCCGCGGACCGGGAGCTGCCGCAGCCCGCGGTTGCGCGCCTGGGCGTTCACGCACTCGGCGGTGGCCGCGCGTTCCTTGTAGCGGGCCTGGGCCTCGGGCGTCCCCATACGCTGCCGCCAGGCCGCGACCGCTGGGGGGTCGTCCGGGAGGGGCACGTGCGGGTCGCGGGTGGGATCCTTCGGCGTCTGCACCGGGGCGTCCACCGGGGTCCGGGCGCTGACCGCCGCGATGTCCTCCTTCGTGGCGACGCCCCCGTCCACCAGCGTGGCCCCCGGGCCCTCGGCGGGTCGGGCTTCGATCTGGGCGACCATCGGGGCGAGCTGGCCGTGGTCGGTCCCAGCGGTGGTCGCGCCCACGCCAACGATCACCTGGGCGCCGGCGTCCGTGGCGAACTGGAGGGTGTCGGCCGGGCGGTAGCCGCCGTCGGCCATCTTCATCACCCGGGCGTCCTGGTCCGTGGTGGAGGCCCGGGCCGTGGTCCGCTCCTCGGGCGTCTTCTTGGCCTCCAGCGCGGGGAGCGCCGCGAGGGCCTGGGCGACCCGGGCCTGCCGCTCCCGGGCGGCCCGCGCCCGGGCGGCCTTCTGGCGTGCCGTGGTTGCCCCTGGGTCCACGTCCAGTTCGGTCCGGAGCGCCTGCACCTGGGGCGTGGCTGCGGTGAGGCACTGCTCCAGGGTCGTCCGGCGCCGGAACGAGGCGGCGCCTGCACTGGCGCGGCCCTTGCCCCCATCCTGGGCCACCCGCGCCAGGGTCACCAGGCCCTGCGCCAGCAGCGCGGCCACGCCCTGGGTGAGCAGCGTGTCCAGGAAGGCGCCGTGCGGAAGTCCGCCAGGGTGTGGGAGTTCATGGGGACGCCCCCGCAGAGCCACTGGTACGCGAGGTGCGTGGTGCACAGCCGGTCCAGGGCCCGCGCGCTCCCCACCGCTTCCAGTGTGGCGTACAGCCAGAGGGCCAGGAGGAGCTTGGGATCGGTGGCCGGGCGGCCGGCCTCCCCGTCGACCGCCTGGATCGGCTGGTAGAGCGGGGTCAGGTCGAGCCCCTTGACATACGCCCACACGATCCGGGCCCGGTGGTCCTCGGGGAGCAGGCTCTCCAGGTCGACCGACCGCAGGCACACCTGCGTCCGATTGGCCTCCCGGAGCCGGGACGCGCCCGGGGCCAATGTCGGCTCAGGCGTCGCCTTCGGGGCACTCGATTCGCATCCCGGGAGCATCGTCATCGCGTTCCCTCCGCTGGTGGCGCGTTTCGCCTTTCATTGCACACGCCGGCGGCGTGGTCAATCCGAATGTGAGGCTCCGAGGCGAATTTTTCCACACACTCTCAGTACAACTTGCTCGCCGCGCTCAAGCGGTTGACCTTACCCGGAGATCTCCAGACCGCCCGGCCGAAGGGGCTGTGGTTCCTCCTGTTCAATACGGTCGGGAAGGTGGTCTCGCATGCCCGGCGGATGCTCTTGCGACTCTCGGGCGCCCTCCAACACGCCTTGCGCGTCCGGGTGCGGGGCAAGATCGCCCAACTCGCCCCGGCTTAGCCGGAGATTAGGGATAGATCGTAGGCGATCACCAAGCGGGAAGGGCGGGAGCCATCTTGACCCCGGTCCACTTCTCGTACAGCTCGGCGAATTTCCCCTGGCCGCCGTAAACGTCTATGAAGGTGTTGAGCCAGTTCAGCCAGTCCTGATCGCCTTGGCGGACGCCGATACAGACGAAGGTGCGGGATATGATCGCCTTGAGCTCCATGTCCTTGTTGTCCTTCGCCTTCTTCATCACAATGACATCGGCCGTTACCAAGGCATCGACCTTCTTTTGCTCGAAGGCCAGCATCGTTACCGGATCATCCTCGTACCGCATGATCTTGGCCTCGGGCACGAGCTGGGGGAGGGTGATGTCCTGTGTCGTGCCGCGCGTCACAGCCACGGTCTTTCCCTTGAGGTCGCGGGCGGACTTAATGCTCTTGTCTTTCTTCCACCCAAGGATAGCTTGGCCAAAGGTGGTATACGGCTTGGTGAAGGCCACCTGCTTCGCACGCTCGGGGGTCGCCGAGAAGGTCGCAATGACGAGATCGACCTTGTTGGTGAGCAGGTAGGGGATCCGGTTGACCGAGGTCGTGTCGAACCACTCGATCTCCACCTTCAGTTCCTGAGCGATCAGCTTGGCCAGATCGACGTCAAGCCCGGTCGGTTTCTTGTCGGCGTCGTACATCCCGAAGGGCGGCGTCCCGAGGCCGATCCCGACGATCAGTTTCCCACGCTTCAGGACCTGTTCCAATGTGTTCTCTGCCGCCATGGCGGAGGCCGTCCAGCCCAAGGCCAGGACCAGCACGAACCCAAGCCAAAGCCCTGTCATCCCCCAATCGCTTCCCCAGCTTCGTCGCATTGCATTCCTCCTCTCCGGGTTGATCGAATCCATCGCTGATTGGCGATACGACGGACGACTGCCCTCGGTCGGTTGCCACATTACACTATTCACGACGCCAATTCCGGCTCTGTTGCCCTACTGGCCTTGTGTCCCCCTGCAATGCAGCCAAGATGTCCCCGGATCATACGACACGCTTTCGACCTGCCCACCGTCCGAATGAGATGCGTGACATTCTGAACTACAGCACTTGCGCCCCCGATGATACGCGCGCGGTTCCCTCTGCCGTGTAGCCGCCATCCACGTAGAGCACGGCGCCCGTGATGAGCGGTGGCCCCAGGGAGTTGGACAGAAACGTGAGCTCTTTAAGCGAAGCTCTGCCGGGCGCACCTCACGCTGCCTCACGCTGGGGCCGCAGGGCAAAGTAGACCATATCGGGGGTCTGGCCGTCAAGGGCCGAAGGGGGCCGGCCCTGATTGTAAAAGGTGAAGTAACGCGCTAGGCTCCCTCGAGCCTCGGCCACAGAGTCATAGGCATGCAGATACACCTCTTCGTACTTGACGCTCTTCCACAGGCGCTCGACAAAGAGGGTGTCGCGCCAGGCGCCCTTGCCGTCCATGCTGAGTTGGATGCTGTGCGCCTGCACCAGGCCGACAAAGGCGGTGCCGGTGAACTGGCTCCCTTGGTCGGTGTTCACGATCCCCGGAGGACCAACGTCCCGGATCGCGGCCTCGAGGGCGTCGAGGCAAAAGTCCGCTGTCATGCTATTCGAGAGGCGCCACGCCAAGACCCGCCGCGTGGCCCAGTCCAGCACGGCGGCCAGGTAGACGAAGCCCCGGCGCATCGGGATGTAGGTAATGTCCATGGCCCACACCTGATTGTAATGCGTTGTTGACTCAGCGGACTGATGGTCGCTTCGCTCTCGCCAACAAGCATCATTCCGTCTCCCGCGAAGAGAGGGGCCGAGCGGCGTCCGTGGCCCACCCCCCGCCGGCGGCGGGACAGAGGGACTCGCCATGCGCTGCCCCCTCTGCATCTTTCCTACAACTTGTCATTCTTGGCCGGGTCCCCAATTACATTCGAGCAATGCTTTGCAGACGGTGCCGAGAGTAGGACGCACCTCATTACGGTTCAAGACGGCTGCAGGGATAATTCGGAAGCAACGTCCCGGATTACGGCCGGGACTCGTTGCTCGCCCCGCCGCGGATTCCTAGCGTTCAGGGAGTATCACTTTCACCCGGCCGACCACTCCGCTGACCAAGCGCACCTTGATGCCGTGAGGGTGCGTGGGCGAATTAGTGAGAATCTCGTGAACGCTTCCTTCGGTCAGTCTCCCGGAACGCTGATCCTGTTTCTGCACGACCTGCACCCGGGTTCCGGGGGTGATGTCCGCTCGGTTTCTCCCGTCCATCGTAGACCTCTGAGCCAGAATGGCATCGCCTCGGCAGCAACGGCGGGTTAGACGGCCTGGGCACCCGAGAGCGGCGGCAGGTATCCCGCATGATGGCGCGTGTGCGCCGTGAGGAGCCCAAGCAGGTCCGCCAGCCGCATCGGGCCGAAGGAGGGATGGAGCACGCGGCCATCCGGCGCCGCCGACCATGCCCCGACGAGCGCCGCTTCGAAGGCGTGCGCCGCCGCGCGTAGCCGCGGAAGCAGCGCGCCTTGGTCGCCGGGGTGTTCCGGAGGCGTCGTCTCCGCCGACGCCTTGGCGCCCGTCGGGAATCCCTTGCCTTCGAGGATCCCAGGCAAGACGGCGCGCTGCAGCTCGAGCGCGCGATCGGCCGGCAGGCGGAGCTCGAGGGACGGCCCACCCCGCAGGGCGGCCGCGAACGCGGCATACGCGAGGGCGAGATGGGCCGTCTCCTGCGCCGGCGTCCACTTCCCCGACGCCCGCGGCGTGTCCCATTGACCCGCGGACAGCGCACCCGCGTGCTGGAGGAACGCGTCGAGCTCCGCGCGGTGCGCTCGGAGGCCCGCGTCAATCGCAAGCGGCAGGGCCGGCCCTGATTCCTCACTCATCGGCGTTCCTCCGTGAGACGAAAGCGGCGCGGCGCCCGAGCCCTGACTCAGGCGGCAGGCGTCGTGAAGCAACAACTACCGCGCATCCGCGGCGAGTCGTGACGTCCGGCGAATCCAGAGCCCTGCGCTGCAGCCGAGGACCGCGATTCGCTGCCATGATTCGGCTGGTGGCATCCTGGGGCTTATCTCTGGTCCCTCCGGACGGGAGGCCGGGAGCGTTCACCGGCCCCCGCTCGTGTAGCCTAGACGAGCACCAGGCCCGCTGTCAACCTCAGGACCATCCACCCCCAGCTCTCCGTTTACGTCCCCCCCCGCCTCTATCCTGCGATTCGCAGGCCCCGTAATCCGGGACAGTAATCCGGGACATTGCTTCCCAATTATCTTTCCGCTCTTCGAGAGCGCCAGCTAGGGAAAGGGGAGTTGTGAATAAGGATAACAAAGCAGCAACGGATTACACGGATGCAAACCCGGCGCCCAACTGCAGCAGGAACCGCTGGACATGGTCCACGAGCGCCTGCTCGACCTCTGCCTCCCGACGGGGATCTGCCGTACCGAGGAAGTCGAAGAGGTACGGGTCCTTGAAGACCTGCGCCGCCATGTCGGAGTCCTCGGGCGGCAGCGTCCGCGGGAAGTTGCTGACGGCCTTGCCGGCGCGACGGTGCGCTTGGTTGTCAATTTGAAGCGCCAGGATATTCCGGCTTTAACCGTGCGAGGCGGTCTCTCTGGCGTACCAGAGGCGCGAGTCGGGGGTGTGGAGTTTCTCTAGCAACGCGAGGTTGTGGTACCAGGTGATTTGTGCAAGAGGTCCTTGCACAATTGCCCGATCCGGCCATGCGGCGGCAAAGGCCCGCATGTACTTGAGGTTGCGAGGCGAAAAGCCGTGCATGTCGGGGAAGGCCCGGCGCAGATCCGCGGCCAGACGGTCGATGACTCTGGCGCCCCAACCTTCCCGGCCTTGCCGAGTCAGGATCGTTCTCCCGATGTCCCAATACAACAGCACCATACCGGCATTGGCCGATAAGACGACCCGCAGCCGCTCACGCGCGATGCGTCGTTTCAGTTCGGCAAGAACCTTTGTGTAGTCGCGAGGCAGATCCGCGACCGTCGGTGGAACCGGGAACGCGGCATCCGGACGAGCGCGGCCCAGCACCCGACGCGGGGCCTCCACGGTCCGCTTGTCGCCTCGGTCGCGTCCGCGCTTGACGGGAAGCGTCCTACTTGTCATGTCGCCTCCAGAATCTTCCTGGCGGACACGTGGTAGTGCTCGACCTTCACGATCGCCTCCCAACCGAGCCGGGCAGTCTAGGGGACCCGGCCGTTTCTTGCTTGTCAAGGCGAATCCCTCCTGTCGACGTAAGAGCGTCGTTGTTGGGAGTATCTCCAATCCCGGTGCCCTCGGGAGCCTCTCCGCACCCGACCCTTCCGCGCCCCATCGTAGTGGTGCTATGCAGGGTCATCCTGATCCGATGCCCTCAACCGGCCTCGTCCGAGCGGCGGAAGCGGGAGAGGCGCGCCGCTGTCCCCCCCGAGGTCGCCGCATGGCGCCTCCACGTTGTGGACTCGCGCAGCCTCTCCCGAGAGCCTCCGAGCGGTGCCCGGGGCTACGCCGCCGGCGGCAGGGCCCGGGCGGGTGTGTAGGGCCGCCCGGACCGCCACACGCCCCACACGAGCCGGAGGAGCTTCGCCGCCAGCTCGACGTTCGCCTTGAAGAACGCGTAGGGGTCCCCCTGACGCTTCGCGAGCAGGGCGGCCCGCTTGGCGCGCCACGCCGGGGTGCGACAGGCCCCCAACGCCGCCTGGTAGAGCGCCCAGCGCAGGAGCGGCCGGCCACAGCGGGAGATCCGGGCCGTCCCCGCCCCCTGCCCCGATTGGAGCCGGATGATGTCCAGCCCCGCCAGCTTCCGGAGCTGGGAGAACTTGGTGTACCACGTGATCTCGCCGATCTCGGCCAGGAGGATCGCGCCCACGGTGGGCCCGATGCCCGGGATCGTCCGGAGGAGCGTGTAGGCCGGCAGGCGCTCGGCGAGGGGCGTGCAGGCGGCCTCGATCGCCCCGATCCGGGCCTGGACCGCCGTGACCTGGGCGCCGAGGTCGGCGCAGGCTGTGGCGAGCCCGAGCGGGAGCCGGCCCTTGGGCTGCGCCGGGCGCCCGAGCGCCGCGGGCTCCCAGGCCTGGAGGACCGCGGGCAGTTCCGCCCGCAACCGGTTCGGGAGCGGCTCGCCCATCGGGCCGAGAGCCGGGCGGAGCGTGGTCCGCCAGCGCGCCTTGCAGCTTGCGAGTTCGGCCCGGGCCCGGCGGAGCAGCTTCACGAGGTGGCGGAGCGCGGCGAGCGGCCCGTCGGGCTGGCTGTAGAAGAGCACCTTCCCCTGCTCCAGGAGCTCGGCGCAGTTGGCCGCGTCCTTCCGGTCGTGCTTGTCCCAGGTCCCGTCCTGGGTCCGCCGGTTCCAGTAGGCCACGCTGCTGGAGATCAGGACGACGGTCGCCCCCTGGGCTTCGAGGAAGGCCGCCACCGCCTGGTGGTAGGTCCCGGTGGGCTCCAGCCCGCAGACGATCTCCCGGCACCCCGTCGCGCGCTGTGCCTGCTGGATTCGCGTCCAGAGCTGGGCGAAGCCCCGGGTGGTGTTCGGGATCGTGCACTGGGGCACCACGATGCGGGTGTGGGCGTGCCGCACCTGGACCACGTGCTCCGCCTGCGCGACGTCGAGCCCCACGAGGAGCCGGGACCGGTCGGTCCGCAAGGTCGCCTTCAACTCCCGGAACCGCTTGACACGCTGGGCATTGTCTTGCATCGTTGTCATGGGGTTTTTCCTCCTCTGCGGTGGGTGAGTGGATGGCTGTCTGCTCACCGCTACCGATACCGAGGAAGAACCCCTTTTACAAGCTGCCACTTTCAGTAGAAGGGGATCAAACTGGGGGAGTCTGCCCGCCGCCTCCCCTCTCTGCGCGCTTATACTACGTTGCTCGATAAGTTCGATTGATGTATGCTCCGTCCACCGTGGGACGGACGCGGATGCGGCCGCCCGATTGCAGCCGCTGAGGCAGGGAGGAGGTGGACGATGCCGCGGGGGCCCAGACGGGATGCGCCGGGGGTCCTCCACCCCGTGATGGTCCGCGG
>JBGPQZ010000129.1:0-8357 GCA_041489335.1 Methylomirabilia bacterium | reverse complement strand
GGCGCGCGCACCAGTTCGGGTCGAATGGGAATAAACGTCTCCCCCTCCTCCAGTGTCACGGACAGCGGCTGCAGGGCGACCTCGCGGGGCGCCAGGAAGGTCACCAGCGTCCGCGGTCCGCGCAGATGGATCTCCAGCGCATCCGGGGGGTCGTTGACCAGGATGAGGTTCGCAGGGACGTCGAAGCTGAAGGGGACGTTCACCGCCACCTCGACCTTCTGCTCCCCCAGGACCACGATCCAGAGGCAGGCCGCGAGTCCCAGCGACAAGAGCTTCAACCCCAGATTATGCAGCACCCACTTCCGCATATCCTGCCTGTGCCTTCAACCCGTGGCTCGCCTGGATAATTCACGAATAGAACCGTGAACTATCCGGATCAAATGACCTGGGATTCGATCATTACCCAGGATTATCGCGAACCTGTTCGCGAATAATCCGAGCTAGGTCGCTGCCACGTTCTTGCGCTCCGCCCGCCTCCCCAGGCCCTGCGGCGGCGGGCCCAGCAGCCGGATCAGGCGCTGTCGCAACGCCGGACCATCCAGCTGGCTCGTGATCTCGCCCCCCGCCACCAGCGAGATCGCTCCCCGCTCCTCCGAGACGACGATGGCGATGGCGTCCGTCTCCTCGGTGACACCGACCGCCGCCCGGTGCCGCGTCCCCAGGTCCCGCGGCAGCTCCGGATTGATGCTCAGTGGGAGAAAGCAGGACGCGGCCACGATCCGATCGCGGCTCAGGATGACCGCCCCGTCGTGCAGCGGCGAGTAGGGGTAGAAGATGGACTCCAGGAGCCGTCGGGACACGACGGCATCCACCGTCGTCCCCGAATCCACGATATCCGAGAGGCGGGAGTCCCGCTCGACCACGAGGATGGCCCCGACCTTCTTCGCGGCTAAGGCGGCGACGGCGCGGACCACTTCGTCGATCATATGGGCCTCCTGATACCGCCAGAAGGCCCGCAGGATGCTCCCCCGTCGCCCCACACTGGCCAGGGCCCGCCGCAGCTCAGGCTGGAAGAGAATGATCACCAGGAGCAGCCAGACCGCCAGCAGGTTCGAGAGAGCCCAGTTGACCGTGATCAGGCCGATGCGGAGGGAGATCCAGGAGGCGAAGTAGAGGAGGGCGAGCCCCAGGAGCATCTGAAACGCGCGGGTGCCTCGGAGCGCCAGGATGATCTGATAGATCGCGATCGCGACGATCAGGATGTCCAGCGCATCGTTCCACCAGAACTGCTGGAGGAGGCCGATCATCTCGTCCTCCCCGGGGGGGACAACGGTCCCGCCGGCCCCGCCCCGGACCCGCGCGCCTGGCCGGCGGCGCCGGCACGGCGCCCGCAATGCACCGAGAAATCCCTAGGGGAAAGCGACAACCGAAAGCGGAAGGAATGCCGGGGCCGCGGGGCCGCGGAGCGCCGCGGGGCCCGTGCCAGGATCAGGGCAAGACAGCACGATGCGATCCCCTGCACCATCGCTCATCCACGTGCGGAACCCGAAACAGTGTTTCTCCCCGCGCAGCCGGCGAGCGGCGACCGACCCGACTGGATCCTTACACCGCACCCACAGGTGCCGGGGAGTCGGCGGCGTTGACGATCCGGTCGATCTCGCGGCCGTCCAGCACCTCACGCTCGAGTAGGGCCGCGGCCAGACTGTGCAGCGTGGCGAGGTGCTGCCGGATGAGCTCCTTGGCGCGCTCGTAATGCTCCATCACGATGCGCCGGACCTCCCGGTCGATCTCCATGGCGGTGTGCTCGCTGTAGTCCTGGTGCTGAGCGATCTCGCGGCCCAGGAAGATCATCTCCTCCCGCTTCCCGAACTGGAGCGGCCCCATCTTCTCGCTCATCCCCCACTCGCACACCATCTTCCGCGCCAGCTCGGTGGCCCGCTCGATGTCGTTCATCGCCCCCGTCGTCACCTCGGCCGACCCGAAGACGGTCTCCTCGGCGATGCGCCCGCCGTAGAGAATGGCGATGTCGTTCAGCAGATACTCCCTGGAGTAGTTGTGCTTGTCCTCGACCGGGAGCTGCTGGGTCACCCCCAGGGCCCGCCCGCGGGGGATGATCGTCACCTTGTGGATGGGGTCCGTTCCCGGCAGCAGCTTCGCCACCAGGGCATGTCCCGCCTCGTGGTAGGCGGTGGCCCGTCGCTCTTTCGGGCTGACCACCAGGCTCTTCCGCTCCACCCCCATCAGGACCTTGTCCTTGGCGCTCTCGAAGTCTCCCATCTCGACCAGCTTCTTGCTCACCCGGGCCGCGAGGAGCGCCCCCTCGTTCACCAGATTGGCCAGGTCGGCCCCGGAGAATCCGGGAGTCCCCCGCGCCAGCACCTGCAGATCCACATCCGGACCCAGCGGGATCTTCCGCGTGTGCACCTTGAGGATGCCTTCGCGCCCCCTGACGTCCGGCCGCGCCACCACCACCTGCCGATCGAACCGGCCGGGCCGGAGCAGCGCGGGATCCAGGACATCCGGCCGGTTGGTGGCCGCGATCAGGATGACCCCGTCGTTGGACTCGAACCCGTCCATCTCCACCAGGAGCTGGTTGAGGGTCTGCTCCCGCTCGTCGTGACCGCCGCCCAGCCCCGCGCCCCGATGCCGCCCGACCGCGTCGATCTCGTCCATGAAAATGATGCAGGGGGCGCTCTTCTTGCCCTGCTCGAACAGGTCGCGCACGCGGGAGGCCCCCACGCCCACGAACATCTCCACGAAGTCGGATCCCGAGATGGAGAAAAAGGGCACGTTCGCCTCGCCGGCGATGGCCCGGGCCATGAGCGTCTTCCCGGTGCCGGGGGGGCCCATGAGGAGCACCCCTTTCGGGATGCGCCCGCCCAGCTTCTGGAACTTCTGCGGATCCTTCAGGAACTCGATGATCTCCTGCAGCTCTTCCTTGGCCTCGTCCACACCCGCCACATCGGCGAAGGTGACCTTGTTCTGCTTGTCCGAGAGGAGGCGCGCGCGGCTCTTCCCGAACGACAGGGCCTTGGCCCCGCCCCCCTGCATCTGCCGCATGAAGAAGATCCAGACCCCGATGAAGAGGAGCATGGGCACCCAGGACAGCAGGAAGGTCATGTACCAGGGCTGTCCCTCGGACGGCTTGGCCGTGATCTTCACCCCCTGCTTCCGGAGCAGGGGAAGCATGTCCTTGTCGTCGGGGGCGTACGTCCGGAAGGCGGAGTTGTCGGTCAGGCGCCCGGTGATGTCGTTGCCCTTCAGGGTGACCTCGACCACCTCGCCCCGCTCGATCCGGTTCATGAAGTCGCTGAAGATCAGCTCCTTCTGCATGGGCTGGCTCTGGTTGAAGATGTTGAACACCAGCACCATGATGAGGCCGATCACCAGCCACAGAGCCAAATTCTTCACGAAGGGATTCACCCAGATTCTCCTCCAGCGGCGTCCGCGCAAAGCCCAATAATTCTGAGCCCTTGTACCATGAGACCGTGCGAAAGACAACAGGAAACCACCGCCGCGAGCCCCCGCCGCGTCCGGCCGGCGCGGGCCTCACGCGCTCCCGCCGACCTCGGTGGGGGGGACCGCCTCGAGCGCGGCGATGTGGGGGAGGTGCCGGTACTGCTGCGCGTAATCGAGACCGTAGCCCACCACGAAGGCATCGGGGATCACGAACCCGCAGTACTGGATGGGGATCGCGCCCTCCCGCCGCTCGACCTTGTTCAGCAGGGTGCAGAGGGCCACGCTCCGCGCTTCCTGCGCCTGCAGGATCTTCCGGAGGTGAGTGGCGGTGTGTCCGGTGTCGATGATGTCCTCCACGATCAGGACGTCCCGGCCGAGAAGCGAGACGCTGGCCGCTTTGGTGAACCGCGGCTCCGACAGCGGCAGCGTCGCATCGCCATAGGTCTCCATGGCCACGAAGTCGCTCTGGCAGGGAATGCGCAGGGCCCGGCTCAGATCGGCCCAGAAGATGGCGGCCCCCTTCAACACGCAGATCAGGAGAAGGTTCTTCCCCGCGTAGTCTCGCGAGATCACCTCGGCCAACTCCTGCACGCGGGCCTGGATCCTTTCCGCCGTGATGAGCGGCGGGCCCAGCCGGTACTCGGTCATGGGGCCTCCTCCAGGTAGCGGATCTCTGCCAGGCAGGCGACGGACTCGCCGCGCCAGCGAAACGCCTCCGAGATGCGATGCCCGATCACCCACGCCACCTGCCCCCCGGCGATCAGGAGGGGGATCCGCCCCCGCTCCTCGCGCGGCACCTTGGCATCCACGAAGAAGTCCTGCAGCTTCTTCTCGCCCGCCAGGCCGAGCGGCTGGAACCGATCCCCCGGCTGCCAGCCCCTGAGCGAGAGGGGCGCGTCCAAGAGCGCCGGGCCGAGGACTTCCCGGGTGGGATTTCCGCGGGCCAGGCGGATGCGATTCCCGGAGAGGCGCCGCACCCGGACCAAGCATCGGCCGGGCTCCCAGCGCGTCCAGGCCCCCGGCCGGAGTCGAACCTCCGCGGGAATCTCCGCCGCCGGCTCGAGTGGGCGCCGACCCGCACGCGCGCGTCCCCCATCACCCACCCAGACGTACTTGGTGGACCGCCAGGCGGTCAAGCCCCCCGGGAGGGGCACGCTGCCGGCGCGCGACATCAGGCCCTGGAGGGCCGCCAGGTGCCGACGCGTCAGGCCATGCCGCTCGGCGGAGGCCCGGCGGAAGGCCTCGAGGAACAGGCGCCGGACCACGGCGGGCGGGGCACCCTGTAGGAGGGGGATCTCCACGCGGACCGCGCCGGGCGTCTCGCGAATCGCCTCGGCGCCGAGGTCCCTCGCCTGCGCCGCCAGTGCCTCGTCGTCCTCCCGGAGGAGCGCGGCCAGGCCGGCCAGCGTCTCCACGATCCTCGGGTTGTACTCCCGAGCCAGGCGGGGCAGCAGATGATGGCGGACGCGATTGCGCTGGTAGGCATCCGAGCGGTTCGAGAGGTCCTCGCGATAGGGGACGCCGTATCGTGCGGCATAGGCCTCCACCTCGGCCCGCGCGACCGAGAGGAGCGGGCGGACGATCGGGCCCCGGACCTCGGGGATGCCCGCCAGGCCTCTCGGACCCGTGCCGCGGAGGAGATTCAGGAGGACGGTCTCCGCCTGGTCGTCTTGGGTGTGGGCGGTCAGGATCCGGGCGGCGCCCACCCGGAGTCGGATCGCCTCCAGGCAGGCGTAGCGCGCCTCCCGCGCCCAGAGCTGAACCGAGGCTCCCCGCCGCCGACCCTGGGGAGACAGTCGGCTCAGATGATAGTGGAGGCCGAAGCCCGCGGCCTGCTCGCCGACGAAGGCCGCATCCTGATCCGCCGCCTCGCCCCGCAGACCATGGTGTACGTGGGCCACGTGGAGGTCGAAACCCAGGCGCGGGCGCAGGCGGACCATGAGGTTCAGGAGGACCATGGAATCCACGCCGCCCGAGACGGCGAGGAGGAGCCGCTCGCCGGGGCGGATGCCGGCGTGGGTGAGCGCGTCGGCCACGCGACGCAACGGACTGTGAATGGGCATGCCGATCGACCCGGAGAGACGCGGTTGTTACTCCGGCCCGAGCTTAATCAAGCCCCCGGGGCGCGTCAATCGAATTCCCCCGGCGGCCCGCGCATGATCGGAGGTGCGATCCACTGCGACGCTCACGCCGCCACGCGCTCCAGGACGATCTCGCCGCCGGAGACGTCCACCCGAATGCCATCGCCCTCCGTAAACTCGCCCTCCAGAACCCGGCGGGCCAGTGGGTCCTGCACCAGACGCTGGATGGCCCGTTTGAGGGGGCGCGCACCGTAGATCGGATCGAAGCCTTCGCGCGCCAGATATTCCTTGGCGCGGTCCGTGACGTCCAGCGTGAGCTTCCGGCTCGCCAAGCGGCGCTCGAGGGAGCGCAGCTGGATCCCGACGATCTGCTTGATCTGCGGAAGTGCCAGCCGATGGAAGATCACGGACTCATCCACGCGATTCAGGAACTCCGGCCGGAACGTCGTCCGCAGGAGCGTTGTCACCTTCTCCCGCATGACCTCCTCGTCCTGGTCCTCCTGGATGAACTGGCTGCCCAGATTGGAGGTCATGATGATCAAGCTGTTCTTGAAGTCCACCGTCCGCCCCTGCCCGTCGGTCAGCCGCCCCTCGTCCAGGACCTGCAGCAAGACGTTGAACACCTCGGCGTGCGCCTTCTCCATCTCGTCGAAGAGGATCACCGTGTAAGGGCGGCGTCGGACCGCCTCGGTGAGATAGCCGCCCTCCTCATACCCCACATACCCGGGCGGGGCGCCGATGAGCCGCGCCACCGAGTGCTTCTCCATGAACTCGGACATGTCGAGCCGCACCAGGGCTCGCTCGTCGTCGAACAGGAACTCCGCCAGCGCGCGGGCCAGCTCGGTCTTGCCCACGCCCGTGGGACCCAGGAACAGGAAGGAGCCCAGCGGGCGGTTCTCGTCCTGCAGGCCCGCTCGCGCCCGCCGAATGGCGTTGGAGACGGCCATGATCGCCTCGGCCTGGCCGACCACACGCTGGCGCAGGCGGTCCTCCATGGTGAGGAGCTTGTCCGCCTCGGTCTGGAGCATCTTGGCGACCGGGATGCTCGTCCAGCGCGACACCACCTTGGCGATGTCCTCCTCGTCCACCTCTTCCTTGAGCATGCGCGAGTGCCCTTCCAGGGCTCCGAGGGCCGCCTGCTCGCCGTGGAGCTCTTTCTCGAGGCCCACCAGGGTCCCGTAGCGAATCTCGGCCACCTTGCCCAGCTCGCCTTCCCGCTCCGCCTTCTCCGCCGCCAGCCGTGCCGCCTCGATCTGCTCTTTCAACGCGCGAATCCGCTGGATGCTCGTCTTCTCGCGGTTCCAGCGGCTGCTGAGCTCGGCCCGGCGCGTCTCCAGCGCCGCCACCTCGGCCTCCAGCCGCTCCAGGCGCTCGAGCGTCTCCGAGTCGGTTTCCCGCTTCATCGCCTCGCGCTCGATGGCGAACTGCCGGATCCTCCGCTCCACCTCGTCCAGCTCGACGGGGAGACTGTCAATCTCCATGCGCAGCATGCTCGCGGCCTCGTCCACCAAGTCGATGGCCTTGTCCGGCAGGAAGCGGTCCCCGATGTACCGGTCGGACAGCGTAGCCGCCGCCACCAGCGCTGCATCCCGGATGCGGACCCCGTGGTGAACCTCGTAACGCTCCCTGAGCCCGCGCAGGATCGAGATGGTGTCCTCCACGTTCGGCTCGCGGACGAGGATGGGCTGGAAGCGCCGCTCGAGGGCGGCATCCTTCTCGATGCGCTTGCGGTACGCATCCAGGGTCGTGGCCCCGACGCAGCGCAGCTCGCCTCGCGCCAGGGCGGGCTTGAGCATGTTGCTGGCATCCACCGCCCCTTCGGCCGCGCCCGCGCCGACCAGCGTGTGCAGTTCGTCGATGAAGAGGACGATCCGCCCCGCCGCCTCGGTGACCTCCTTCAGGAGGGCCTTCAGTCGGTCCTCGAACTCGCCGCGGTACTTCGTGCCCGCCACCAGCGCCCCCAGGTCCAGCGCCACCACCTGCTTGTCCTTGAGCGACTCGGGCACGTCCCCGCGCACGATCCGCTCGGCCAGTCCCTCCACGATGGCGGTCTTCCCCACGCCGGGCTCGCCGATCAGGACGGGATTGTTCTTCGTCCGCCGCGAGAGCACCTGGATGACCCGGCGGATCTCCTCGTCCCGTCCGATGACCGGGTCCAGTTTCCCTTTCCGGGCCAGGTCCGTCAGGTCCCGACTGTACCGCTGCAGCGCCTGATATTTCTCCTCCGGGTTCGGGTCGGTGATGCGCTGCCCTCCCCGCACGGCCTGGAGGGCGGAGTAGATCCCATCCTTGCTGACGCCATTCGCCTTGAGGACCTGGACGGCTGCCCCCGAGGAATCATCCAGCGTGGCAAGCAAGAGATGCTCGGCGCCGATATACTCATCCTTGAGCCGTCCGGCCTCCTCCTGCGCCCGTTTGAAGACCTCGTCGAGGCGTGGCGTGACGTAGGCCTGGGTCGGCCCATACACCTTGGGGAGCTTTCCCAGCTCCTGGCGCAGCGCTGCCCCAATCTGCCTTGGGCTCGCCCCGAGCTTTTGCAGGAGCGGAACCAGGATCCCGTTCTTCTGCTCCGCCAGCGCCAGCAGCAGATGCTCGACGTCCACCGCCTGATGCTGCATTTCATCCGCAGCCTTTTGAGCCTGCTGGATGACTTCCTGTGCCCTGAATGTGAACTGATCGAAGCGCACGGTTGCACCTCCGTTTGATGACTTTTGGTTACATTGGCAACAATATATAACCTGAGTCCTTATCTGTCAATCATCGGACAATGAAATCACCGAAAGATCTCAACAGCAAGCAACGGTTTCTTCGTCGAATGATCAGCAAGAATCAGGGCGGGCGGGGCGGGATGATCGTAGATGCAGACTTCAACTATAT
>JBGPQZ010000128.1:0-8416 GCA_041489335.1 Methylomirabilia bacterium | reverse complement strand
GATCGCGTCGATGGGAATCACGTCGACCGGCATCCCCTCGCGCTTGTTCCGCTCGGCGGGGACGTAGCCGCGACCGTGGCGGACTTCCAGCTCCATGTCCAGGCGCCCGTCCTTGTCCAGGCCGCAGATGTAGAAGTCGGGCGTCAGGATCTCCACGTCGGCGTCCGGCGTGATCTGGGAGGCGCGCACTTCCCCCTCGCCGGCCGCCTTCAGGGTGAGGGTCTTCGGGTGGTCCGCCGAGAGCTTCAGCCGCAACTGCTTCAGGTTGAGGATGATATCCGCCACATCCTCCCTGACCCCGGGAATCGTGGAGAACTCGTGCACGACCCCCGCGATGCGGACCGAGGTTACGGCTGCCCCCTCGATCGAGGAGAGCACCACCCGTCGGAGCGAGTTCCCCAGGGTCAGCCCGAAGCCGCGCTCGAGCGGCTCCGCAAAAAACTTTCCGTACGTGCTGGTGAGGGTCTCCAGCTCGCACTCCAGCCGCTTGGGCTTCTGGAATCCCTTGAACTTCTGCATGCTCAGCCTCTCCCTCGCCGCCTCACTTCGAATACAGGGCAACCACCAGTTGCTCCTGCACCGGAATGGCCAACTCTTCCTTACTGGGGAGGGTGCGGACCGTGCCCCTAAAGTTCCCCGCATCCAGTTCCAGCCACGACGGCACCCGGCGTTTCTTGGCCCCCTCCAGGGCCGCCGCGATCTCGGCCAGCTCCCGGCTCTTGGGCTGCAGCTCGACCACGTCCCCGGCGTGCAGCAGGGCCGAGGCAATGGTTACACGCCGACCGTTCACCCGGAAGTGCCCGTGCCGGATCAGGATCCGCCCCTGGGCCCGGGACGCCGAGAAACCGAGCCGATGCACGACGTTGTCCAGGCGTTGCTCGAGGAGGCGGACCAGATTCTCGCCGGTCACCCCCTTTTGCCGCTCGGCCATCCGGAAATAGGTGCGGAACTGGGTCTCCAGGACGCCGTAGATCCGCTTCATCTTCTGCTTCTCGCGCAGCTGCAATCCGTACTCGGACGGCTTGGAACGGCGCTGGCCGTGCTGGCCGGGTGGGTAATTCCGCTTCTCGATGGCGCACTTGGCCGTGAAGCAGCGATCGCCCTTGAGAAAGAGCTTCGTCGCTTCACGCCGGCAGAGTTTGCAGACTGGATCGGTGTGTCGGGCCACAGACAGCACTCCTTATTAGACGCGCCGCCGCTTCCGCGGCCGGCACCCGTTGTGCGGGATCGGAGTCACGTCCTTGATGGCCGTGATCTCCAGCCCCGCCGCCTGGAGGGAGCGGATCGCCGCTTCCCGTCCGGCCCCGGGCCCCTTGACGTAGACCTTGACCTCTTTCATGCCTTGCGCCATGGCCTTCTGGGCCGCGCTCTCCGCCGCCATCTGCGCGGCGAAGGGCGTGCTCTTGCGCGAGCCCTTGAAGCCCGCACTGCCGGCGCTGGCCCAGGTGACCACGTTCCCCGTCCCGTCGGTGATGGTCACAATGGTGTTATTGAACGTGGACTGGATGCACGCGATCCCGTGGGTAACGCCCCGCCCCTCTTTTTTGCTGGGCCGCGTGGGGGCCGTCCGCTTCGTCGGTGTCGCCATTCGTCCCTCCGAAAACCGAGTCGGAACCGGCCACCGCCTCGGGCGGGCCTGCGGCTCGCCCCCGGTGCCGGCGCGTCATCAACCCTTGCTTGTCGGGGTGGTCTTGGCCGAGCGCTTCACCCCGACCGTCCGCCGCGGACCCTTGCGCGTCCGCGCATTGGTGCTGGTCCGCTGCCCCCGCACCGGCAGGCCGCGGCGATGGCGAAGTCCCCGGTAGCATCCGATGTCCATGAGTCGTTTCACGTCCATGGTCACCTGCCGCTTCAGGTCGCCCTCGACGCGATAGCCGCCCTCGATGACGTGTCGCAGCTTGGTGACCTGATCTTCGGTCAGGTCCTTGACCCGGACCTCCGGACTCACCTGGGCCTCACCGAGGATCTTCCGGGCCGAGGACCGGCCGATCCCGTAGATGTAGGTGAGGGCCACCTCGAGCCGCTTCTCCCGCGGCAGATCCACGCCCGCAATTCGTGCCACCTTGACCTCCGTCCCTCGCGCCCGTTTATGGTCAGGCCCGCCGGCCCCGCGGCGCCGATCCGGTCACCCGCTACCCTTGGCGCTGCTTATGCTTCGGGTTCTCGCAGACGATGCGGATAACCCCTTTCCGCTTGATCACCTTGCACTTCTCGCACATGGGCTTGACCGACGCTCGCACCTTCATCCGTGCACCTGTCTTCTGCGCCCCTCCGCCCACCCGCGGGGACGGAGGCGCGGCTGTCACTTGTACCGGTAGATGATCCGTCCCCGCGTGAGGTCGTAGGGGGACAATTCGACGGTCACCTTGTCCCCCGGGAGGATCCGGATGAAGTGCATCCGCATCTTCCCCGAGATGTGAGCCAAGACCTTGTGGCCGGTCTCCAGCTCCACCCGGAACATCGCATTGGGGAGCGGCTCCACCACCGTTCCCTCGACCTCGATGGCCTCTTCTTTGGCCATAGGCGTTGTGGGTCCTCAGTCAGGCCGCGCCCGCTAGGCGCTAGCCCCATCCAGTGCCGTAAGCACCTCAGCCCCGTGGTCGGTCACGGCCACGGTGTGCTCGAAATGCGCGGACAGCGATCCATCCGCGGTCACGGCGGTCCACTGATCGTCGAGCACCCGTACCTCCGAGCCGCCGGCGTTCACCATCGGCTCGATGGCCAACACCATGCCCGGCTTCAGCACGGGTCCTCGCCCTTGCCCCGCTTCCACGAAGTTGGGAATTTGGGGCGCCTCGTGCAGTTCCCGCCCGATTCCGTGCCCGACGAAGATCCGCACCACCGAGAAGCCATTGGCCTCGGCGTGACTCTGGATCGCTCGCGAGATATCGGTCAGATGTCCCCCGGGCTCGACCGCCAGGATCGCCCGCTCCAGGCACTGCCGCGTGACGGTGAGCAACCGCTCCGCCTCCGGTGCCACGCACCCCACTGGCAGGGTGACCGCCGCGTCCCCGTAGTAGCCGTCCACGACGGCGCCCATGTCCAGGCTCAGGATGTCACCCTCCTGGAGCGCCCGCGACGACGGGAACCCGTGGACCACGCCCGCGTTCACCGACGCGCAGATCGTGAAGGGGTAGTTGCGGTACCCCTTGAAGGCCGGCCGCGCCCCCCGCTCTCGGAGGTAGGCCTCGGCGAATCGGTCCAGCTCCAGCGTGATCACCCCGGGTCGCAGCCGAGCGCCCAGCTCGCGCAGCGTCTCGGCCACTAGGCGGTTGCTACGCCGCAGGATCTCCAGCTCCCAGGGGGCCTTCAGGATGATCTTGTCACCCATACCTCAGATGCCCAGCCCCTGGAGCATGCGCGCGGTGATCTCGCCGATCGCCCCCGTTCCTGCGATCCGCCGCAGGAGCCCTTGCCCCTCGTAGAAGCGGATCAGGGGCGCCGTCTGGGACTCGTACACCTCCAGGCGGCGGCGCACCGTCTCTTCCCGGTCGTCCTCGCGCTGGTACGTCTCGCCCCCGCAGGCATTGCAGCGGCCATTCGCACGGCTGGGGGAAAAGCGCACGTGATACATCGCGCCACAATTCCGACAGGTCCGGCGCCCGGCGATGCGAGTCACCAGTTCCTCGCCCGGGACCTCGAGGGACACAGCATGGTCCAGTCGGACCCCCAACTCCTGCAGGATCTTCTGCAGCGCCTCCGCCTGCTCCCGCGTCCGCGGAAAGCCGTCCAGGATGTAGCCCCGGGCGCAGTCGGGCTGCTGCAATCGTTCCCGCGCCAGGCCGACGATCACCGCATCCGGGACCAGGTCCCCACGCTCCATGTAGCCCTGCGCCTCCCGGCCCAGCGGACTGCCGGCCTTGACCGCCGCCCGCAGCATATCCCCGGTGGAGATCTGGGGGACACCCAGCCGCTCACGCAGGATCTTGGCTTGCGTCCCCTTCCCGGCGCCGGGGGGGCCCAGTAGGATCAACCGCATCATCCGATTCGCGTTCCCGAGACCCATCCGGCCGGGCCGACGCCGCCTAGCTCAGGCGGCCGCGCACCCGCGCCTTCTTCAGGAAACCTTCGTAGTGCCGCATCAGGAGGTGGGATTCGACCTGCTGGACCGTGTCCAAAGCCACCCCCACGACGATGAGCAGCGAGGTGCCGCCGAAGTAGAACGGGACGTTCATCTGCGTGATCATGATCTCCGGCAGAACCGAGATGCCGGCCAAGTAGAGCGCCCCCACCAGCGTGATCCGGTCGAGCACCCGCTCGATGAACTCCGCCGTCTTGCTCCCGGGGCGAATGCCGGGGATGTAGCCGCCGTACTTCTTCATGTTGTCCGCCACGTCCGTGGGGTTGAAGATGATGGCGGTGTAGAAGTAGGTGAAGAAGATGATGCCGGCGGCGTAGAGCGTCGTGTACGGCCAGCCGCCGAAGGCCAGCCAGGTATTCACCTGCTGTGCCCAGGGGTGCTTGATGAACTGGGACAGCGTCGCCGGGAAGGCGATGATGGAGCTGGCGAAGATGACCGGGATGACCCCGGCCGTGTTCACCCGCAGTGGAATGTGGGTCGTCTGTCCTCCGTAGACGCGGCGCCCCACCACCCGTTTCGCGTACTGCACCGGGATGCGCCGCTGCCCCAAGGTCATCACGATGACGCCCGCCACCACGACCACCATGAGCAAGAGCAGGAGCAGGAACACCAAGGGGTTCATCTCGCCCTGGGAGATGAGCGTGTAGGAGGCGAAGATGGCCTCGGGCATACGCACGATGATCCCGGCGAAGATCAGGAGCGAGATCCCGTTGCCGACGCCGCGCTCGCTGATCTGCTCCCCCAGCCACATCAGGAAGATGGTGCCCGCCGTGAGGGTGATGGTGGTCATGATCCGGAAGGACCAGCCGGGCGTCGGGACGACCATGGCCCCCTTGATCTGCATGCTCTCCAGCCCTACGGAGATCCCCAGGGCCTGGATCCCCGCCAGGCCCACGGTGCCGAATCGGGTGTACTGAGTGATCTTCTTCCGGCCCTGCTCGCCCTCCTTCTGGAGCTTCTCCAGCGCGGGGACCACCACCGCCAGGAGCTGCAGGATGATGGAGGCCGAGATGTACGGCATGATGCCCAGGGCGAACACCGACAACCGCCGCAACGCCCCGCCGGAGAACAGATCGAAGAACCCCAGGAGGTTCCCGGCCTGTTGCTGGAAGAAGAGGGCCAGGGCGTGTGCATCGATGCCGGGTGTCGGGACGTGGGCCCCGATGCGGTACACGATCAGCAGCGCGCAGGTGAAGAGGACCCGCCGCTTCAGCTCGGGAACGCGGAAGATGTTCCGGACTTGTTCGATCACGACCCGATGACCTCGACCGTGCCGCCCGCGGCCTGGATCTTCTCCACCGCACTCTTCGAGAAGCGGTGGGCCGAAACCGTCAGGGGCTTGCCCAGCGAGCCTTCACCCAGGATCTTCACCCCGCCGGACGCCGCGCGTACCAAGCCCGCCTCGGCCAGCGTGGCCGGGGTCACGACGCTCCCCGCCGGGAACCGGTCCAGGTCTTTGACGTTCAGGATGGCGTACTCCGTGCGGAAGATGTTCACGAAGCCCCGCTTCGGGACCCGACGATGCAAGGGGAGCTGTCCGCCCTCAAACCATGGGTGGCTGCTTCCGCCCGAGCGGGCCTTCTGGCCCTTCTCACCCCTGCCCGAGGTCTGCCCATGGCCCGACCCAGGGCCGCGGCCCACAATCTTCCGGCGCGTGCGAGAGCCCGCCGGCGGCTTCAGCTCATGCAGCTTCATGCCTGTCCGCCCCCTGGTCCTTCCCCACCTTCAGGCACCGCCTCCACCTCGACGAGGTGGGTGATCTTAGCCACCATCCCGCGGATCGCCGGGGTGTCCTCTCGGAGGACGCTGGACGAGATCCGGCGCAGCCCCAACCCCCGCAGGACCTCTCGCTGCCGGGGGATGGACCCGATCGAGCTTCGGCGCAGCGTAATGCGCAGCTTCCCGCTCACGGCCGACCTCCTTCGGGAGCGGCGACCCCCGCCGCCTCGACGGCCGTCCCTTCACGCCCGCGCACCCGGGCGACCTCTGCCGCCGTCCGGAGCATCTTGAGCCCCTGGATCGTGGCCTTCACCACGTTGTGGGCGTTGTCCGACCCGAGCGACTTCGACAGGACATCCCGCACCCCGGCGACCTCCAGGACCGCGCGCACCGCCCCGCCGGCCACCACGCCGGTTCCCGCCGACGCTGGCTTCAGCAGGACACGCCCCGCCCCGTAGATCCCGAGCACCTCGTGGGGGATCGTGGTGCCCCGCAGCGCGACCCGGACCAGCCCCTTCTTGGCCTCTTCCATCCCTTTGCGGATGGCCTCGGGCACCTCGTTGGCCTTCCCCAGGCCCATGCCCACGTGGCCGCCCTGATCCCCCACGACCACCAGAGCGCTGAAGCTGAACCGGCGGCCGCCCTTCACCACCTTGGCCACCCGGTTGATGTGAACCACGCGCTCCAGCAGGCGCAGCCCCTCGGGATTGATGCGCTGGACCGTCTGTGTGGCGCCCATCAGAATTTCAACCCCCTGTCTCGGGCCGCGGTGGCCAGGGCTTGGATGCGCCCATGGTACGGATAGCCACCCCGATCGAAGACCACCGTCTGGATCTGGGCCGCCAAGGCCCGTTCGGCCACGAGCCGCCCCACGATCTTCGCCGCCTCCGTCTTCTTCAGGTGCGACTCCGTCCGCGGGAAGTCCTTGGATCGTGTCGAGGCCGCCACCAGCGTTTGCCCGGCGTCGTCGTTGACGATCTGCGCATAGATGTGTCGGAGACTCTTGAACACGCAGAGGCGCGGGCGCTCCGCCGTCCCCTGCACGATCTTTCGCACCCGCTGATGCCTGCGCTGCCGTGCTAGCCGCTTCTCCTGAACCTGTGCCACCCTGGACCCTCTCTGGCGGGCGGGGAACGAGCCCCGCTCCCGCGGTTACTTCGCGCCGGTCTTACCGGCCTTGCGCCGAATCCGCTCCTCCGCGTACTTGACGCCCTTCCCCTTGTAGGGCTCGGGCGGGCGGAAGCCTCGGATCTTCGCGGCCACCGCCCCCACGAGCTGCTTGTCGATCCCGCTCACGGTGACCTGCGTCTGATCCTTCACCTCGATCTTGATCCCCTGGGGGACGGGGTAGAGGATGGGGTGGGAGTAGCCCAGGGACAGGTTGAGGTTGGTGGGTCCCAGCATCGAAGCCCGGTACCCGACCCCCACCAGCTCCAGCTTGCGCTCGAACCCCTTGACCACCCCTTCCACCATGTTGTGCAGGAGGCTCCGCGTGAGCCCGTGGAGCGCCTTGTGGAACTTCTCGTCCGTGGACCGCCGGCACACGATGTGCCGCTCCTCCACCTGGACCTGCACGGCGGGATGGGCCGCCAGGGACAGCGTCCCCTTGGGCCCCTTCACCGTGATCTGTTGCCCCTGGATGTCCACCTGGACCCCCTCGGGGATCGGGACTGGAAGCTTTCCGATGCGCGACATACCTTCACGACTCCCTGGCGGTGCCCCTCAAGCGGCCTCGGCGGCGCCTCGGGCCACGCAAATCACCAGACGTAGAACAGGACCTCGCCGCCCAGCACCCGCTCGCGTGCCGCCTTCCCGGTCATGAGACCCTGCGAGGTCGACACTACCGCCACGCCCAACCCGCTCAAGACCCGGGGGATCCGCTGCGCATTCCGGTAGACACGGAGCCCGGGCCGGCTCACCCGCCGCAGGCCCTGGATGACCCGCGCGTTCCCGGGACCGAACTTCAGGTAGATGCGCAGGATGCCCTGCTTCTTGTCGTCTAAGAGCCGGTAGGTCCGGATGAATCCTTCCGCCTTCAGGACCTTCGCCACTTCCACCTTCAGGCGCGAGGCCGGAATGTCCGCCCGCTCCAGGAGGGCCTGGTTGGCATTCCGAATCCGGGTCAACATGTCTGCGATCGGGTCGGTCATCGACATTCGCGACTCCCCATCCTCCACAAGCGTCAGCTCACCAGGAGGCCTTGATGACCCCGGGGATCTCCCCGCGCAGGGCCAGGCTGCGGAAGCAGATACGGCACATTTGGAACTTCCGGAGGTATCCCCGGGGCCGCCCGCAGATCCGGCAGCGATGATAGCGGCGCACCGCAAACTTGGGGGCGCGCTGTTGCTTGATTTTCAGGCTGGTCTTGGCCATAGCGTCTCTCGCCTACTTCCGGAATGGAAATCCGATGTGTTGCAACAGGGCCCGCGCCTCTTCGTCGCTGCGGGCCGAGGTCTCGATGCACACGTCCATCCCCCGGGTCATCTCCACCTTGTCGTAGCTGATCTCCGGGAAGATGAGCTGCTCCCGGATCCCGAGGGAATAGTTCCCCCGCCCGTCGAAGGACTTGGCCGGGACTCCCCGGAAGTCGCGGATGCGCGGCAGCGCCACGCAGAG
>JBGPQZ010000127.1:0-8499 GCA_041489335.1 Methylomirabilia bacterium | reverse complement strand
CAGCCGCTCGACCGCTACCTCGCCGGGCGCTACGCCAACAGCTTCATCCACCTCCACTCCACCTCGATGTTCATCCTGGATGCCTTCCTGGAGATCGAAGAGCTCCGCTGCCTCGAGATCAACAACGACGCCATCGGCCCGCCGCTCAGCGAGATGCTGCCGTACTTCCGGATGGTCCAGGCGGCCAAGCGGTCGCTCTTGATTCGGGGCTCGCTCACGCCGAACGACGCCAGGCTGCTGATGGACCACCTCGACCCCCGCGGCCTCTATCTTCTGGTGGTGGTCAAGGACCGGCCCGAGGCGGAGGCGCTCCGGCCGCTCCTGGGGATGTAGAGAGGGCCCGACGAACGGCGGTTGAACACGTGACGCACGTCGTCCGTACATTCCGGGGACACCATACTGGATTCTCAATCTCGCAGCGAGAGGCGGAATATCTTAAATAACTTAAGGGCGTCCCCCATCACACTCTAATCGTCACCTTCCCTTTCAGCCGCTCGTACAGCGCCTGAACCTCGGGGATCGTCCGTACGAAGGGGCCTTCGGCTTCCAGCTTGAGGCTCGTGACGGCGGCTGCCCAGATCACGGCCTCCTTCGGCGGAGCCGACAGGCGTCGGGTGAGATAGGCCGACGTGCAGGTGTCGCCGCGGCCGCTCCGGCCGCGGACCTCTTGCGGGACGAAGGGCGCCTCGTCGAAGACGCCGTCGTGGTGGACCAGGACGCCGCCCCCGTGGGTGAGCAGGACCTCGCGCGGACCATAGGCGGCCAGGCGCTTCGCGGCCGCATACCGATCCGGTTCCCCGGTGATCAATTCCGCCTCGACCGCGTCGGTCTTGAGCACGGCCGTGTGCCGCAGGATGTCTTCCTTTCCGGGCCACCCATCAGAAACCATGACTCCGTCGCGGATGATCCGGAGGAATCCCTGCACGTCCAGGGCCAGGATGCCTCCTTTGGCGGCCAGAACCTCCACGACCTCGTTTGGCACCTCGCCCCGCACCGAGGCGCCGATGACGTACGCCTTGGCCTGGAGGCCCTCCACCTCCTCCACCGTGAAGGGTCCCGCCGAGCTGGTGAGCTCGATGGTCCGCTCGTCCAGGTTGGCCGTGGGATAGATCAGGCGCAGACAGGTGGAGTGCGGCGTCTCCCGCGCGAAGGCGATGACGCCCAGCCGCTCCAGCCCCTCCACGACGTGCCAGTCTTCGCGGGCCAGCCGCGTGACGACCGCCGCGTGGAGCCCCATCCGCGCGGCGACGTTGGCGCCGTAATTGAACGCGCCGCCGTCCACCACCCGGGTGAGATGCGGGTAGACGATGGTATCCTTGGTGTAGTGGCCGATGTACGCGATGTCAAAGGTCATGGCGCCGCCCCCGGCTGAGAAGTGTGGCAAGAGGGCGACATTCTTGCACAAAGTGATTCCAGTGTCACGTCTCCTTCCATCGATCTGGCCTTTGTGGCATAATCCCAGTCATCCCTCGCATAACTGCAGCCGCGCGGTGCGAATGCCAGGACCCCACCGCGATGGCGGCGTTCTCTTACGGTCCGAGTTGGCCAATCTGCTTCTCGCGGTATCTTTCCTCGCAGCGCAGCGACCATGCTGACTCGTCGGCAGTTCGGCGCGTCCTGGAGCGCAAGGAGGTTCCCATGGCCGAGGAGAACGGGAATCCGACCTGGATGGTCGTTGTCGAGTGGGCCTTCGTCGGCTTCGGAGTGATCGTCTTCGCGTGGGGACTCTTTGTCCTCAAAATGGCCGTCGAGAGCCGGCACTGGGCGACTACCGAGGGCGAAGTGGTTCTTTCGAAGGTATATGTTCGTTCGACAGGTCACACGCCAGGGCACTATGACAGGAGGATATCCCCCAGGGTGAAATACCGCTACACCGTCGACGGAGTCCAGTACGAGTCGGAGGGCATCGCCGTAGGCGGCAGTCAAACTTGGGGGATCGACCCCTTGGATCAGGTCCTCTACACGGTGGGCTATTACGACAAAATGGTGGGGAGGTATCCCGAGGGAAGGAAAGTCACCGTTTATTACGATCCGCGACGTCCCCAGAGGGCGGCGCTCGAAGCCGGGCTCACGGCATGGAGCTTCGCGACGGTCGTGATGGGGATCGGGGCGGTGATCGGCGGACTCATGGCGCTCAAGATCCTTCCGACGCCCTTCTGGTCGGAGGATGAGTGATCGCAAACCCAGCCGATGGAGGAAGCCATGACGGATCAGACATATCAGGCTGTCCAGGGCGACCTTCCCGAGGTCGTCCGGCGGGTCCTCGGGGAGTTCGTCTCCGCGGCGCAGGCCGCCTTCGGCACGGACCTGCGATCCATTGCAGTACACGCAACCCAGCCCGGGCGTCGAGGTCGCCGAGTTCCGCTACCAGCCCACCCGCTGGCCGCACCCGTATCGCTTCGTCGTCATCCGCCGGCCCCAGCCCGAGGAGCCGACAGCGCAGCTCTCCCTGTTCAAGCTCGGGAAGTACCACTATCAAGCCCTCGTCACGAACCTCGCGCTCCAGCCGCTCAACCTCTGGCGGTTCTACAACGACCGGGCGGCGGTGGAGCTGATCATCAAGCAGCTCAAGGGGGAGTACGCGCTCGGCAGTATCCCCACGCGCCACTTTGTCGCCAACGAGACCTACTTCCACCTCCTCCTGCTCGCCTACAACCTCATGAACTGGTTCAAGCGGCTCTGTTTGCCCGCCGAGTATCAGGCGGCGACGCTCCAGACCCTACGCTACAAGATCTTGCTCATGCCGGCCCAGCTGCAGCGGGTCGGGAACCGGCCCCGCCTGGTCCTCCCGGCGAGCGGACCCCGCGAGGCTGCTTGGCGGTACGCCCTCGGACGCATCAGGCGACTGAATCGATAACAATCCCGATTTTCACGCCGGATTCAGGTTATAATCATTGCCTCATTCTTTACCTACGGTCGACTCGTACGAGACTCCGAGGAAAACAGCAATCCCATGACTCTCGATCCTATTCTGGTTGATCTGAACCCGCCCCAGCAGGAGGCGGTGCAGCACGGCGACGGCCCGCTCCTCATCCTGGCAGGCGCCGGGTCGGGGAAGACCCGCGTGATCACGCGGCGCATCGCGCACCTGATCGCGCGACGGGGGGTGCAACCCTGGCAGATCCTGGCGGTGACGTTCACCAACAAGGCCGCCGACGAGATGCGGAAGCGCGTGGAGCAGCTCCTGGGCGGACGAGGTCGCGACGTCGCCCTGGGCACGTTCCACTCCACCTGTGTCCGGATCCTCCGGAAGTGGCACGACGAGGTGGGGCTCCGGAGCAGCTTCGTGATCTATGACGACGCGGATCAGCTCAACGTCATCCGGGACTGCCTGAAGGGGCTGAACCTCTCAGGGCGGGCTCTGAACCCGCGCGCCGTCGCGGCGCGGATCAGCCGGGCCAAGAACGAGCTCCAGACGCCGGGCGAGTACGCCGGGATGGCCGCCGATTTCACCGAGGAGCGGACGGCCAAGGTCTACAGCCTGTACCAGGAGCGGCTCCGGGCCAGCCACGCGGTGGACTTCGACGACCTGCTGATGCTCACGGTCCTCCTGTTCCGCGACCGCCCGCACGTCCTGGAGTACTACCAGAATCGCTGGGGCTACGTCCTGGTGGACGAGTACCAGGACACGAACCACGCCCAGTACCAGATCGTGAACCACCTGACCCGCCGCCACGGGAACCTCACCGTGGTGGGGGACGACGACCAGTCCATCTACCGGTGGCGGGGGGCGGACCTCAACAACATCCTGGATTTCGAGCGGGACCATCGGGGCTGCAAGGTCATCAAGCTGGAGCAGAACTACCGCTCCACGCAGACCATCCTGGGCGCCGCCGGAGGGGTGGTGGCCCGGAACCGGGGGCGGAAGGGCAAGACGCTCTGGACGGAGAATCCGGCGGGCGGGCCGATCGTCCTGTACCAGGCCCGGGACGAGCAGGCCGAGGCGGATTTCGTCGTGCGGCAGATCCGAGAGCTGGCGGCGGAGGACGGCCACTCGCTCGACGACTTCGCGGTCTTCTACCGGACGAACGCCCAGTCCCGCGTCCTGGAAGACGCCCTGCGCCGCGACCTCACCCCCTACGTGATCGTGGGGGGACTCCGCTTCTACGACCGGAAGGAGGTCAAGGACCTCCTCGCCTACCTGCGCCTGGTGGCGAATCCCGACGACGTCCAGAGCTTCAAGCGGGTCGTGAACGTCCCGCCCCGGGGGATCGGGCAGGTCACGGTCGAGAAGCTGGAGGGCCTCGCGATCGCCGAGCGGACCTCGATCTGGGACGCCTGCAGGCAAATCGGCGAGCGGAAGATCCTGGGGCCGAAGATCCTGAAGGCCCTGGGAGGCCTGGTGGCGCTGGTCGAGAAGACCCGGGCGAAGCTCCCGGTCGTCACGGTCCCGGACCTCATCCTGGATCTCCTGGAGACGACAGGCTACCTGGCCGACCTCAAGGCCGAGGGGACGGTCGAGGCCGAATCCCGGATGGAGAACCTGCAGGAGCTGATCTCGGCCGCGCGGGAGTTCCTGGAGCGGAGCGAGGATCAGAGTCTGCAGGCCTTCCTCGACAGCGTGGCCCTCATCACCGACGTCGACGAGCTGGCGGAGGGCAAGGGGACCGTCACCCTGATGACGCTCCACTCGGCCAAGGGCCTGGAGTTCCCGGTGGTCTTCATGACGGGGATGGAGGAGGGGGTCTTCCCGCACACGCGCTCCCTCGGCGACGACGCCGAGCTGGAGGAGGAGCGGCGCCTCTGCTACGTGGGGATGACGCGCGCCCGGCAGCGGCTGTACCTCAGCGCCGCCCTCTCCCGCCGGATGTACAACTCGGACAACTTCAATCTGCCCTCGCGCTTCCTGGACGAGGTGCCGGAGCGGCTGACGGAGCGGGTGAACGGGATCGGGATGCGGCAAGGATCAGGGATCAGGGGCGAGGGATTCAGGCAAGAGTCCCCAGTGCCGAGTCCCCAGTGCCGAGTCCCCAAGTACGAGGCGGAGGAGCCGTTCGTGGATCACCTGCAAGTGGGGATGCGCGTGCGGCACCCCGACTGGGGGATCGGGACGATCAGGGAGCGGATCGGCGAGGGGGAGGACCTGAAGGTGGTCGTGACCTTCGCCGGCGTGGGGCGCAAGAAGCTGGCGGCGAGTTACGTCCAGCTCGATCCCGCCTGACCGGTTCGTAATCAGGGAAGCCGTCTTGGCGCCTTGGCGGTTAGATTCGAAGGGGGCATTCCGTGGCAAAGATCACGCGGGCGGAAGTCGAGCAGGTGGCGCGGCTGGCGCGACTGGAGCTGACGGACGATGAGCAGGAGCGGATGACCGCGCAGCTGGACGCGATCCTGGGGTACATCGACAAGCTGAACGCGCTGGACACCTCGGCGGTGGAGCCGACGACCACGGTCATCCCCATGGTCAGCGTGATGCGGGAGGATACGGTGCGGCCGTCCCTCACGCAGGAGGACGCGCTGGAGAATGCCCCGGACCGCGAGGACGTCTTCTTCCGCGTGCCGCGGATCATCGAAGACTGAGCGATGGGATTGCCGATTGGCGATTGCCGATTGGCGATTGAAGGACCGGCGCATGCCTTTCCAATCTGCAATCTGCAATCTTCAATCCGCAATCGCCAACGGCCAGTCCGGGAGAGAAGAAGGTGGACCTGTATCGGTTGACCATTCATGAGCTGCGCGACCGGATTCAGCGGGGAAAGATCTCTCCGGTGGAGGCGGTGCAGAGTTACCTGGTCCGGATCGGACAGGTCGAGGAGCGGGTGCAGGCCTACAATACCCTGACCGCCGAGATGGCGCTCACCTTCGCCCAGCGGTACGCGAAGCTCCAGCAGGAGAAGAAGCCCCTGCCCCCCCTGGCGGGGATTCCGCTGGGCATCAAGGACGTCATCTGCACGAAGCGGGTGCGGACCACATGCTCCTCGCGCATCCTGGAGAACTTCGTCCCGCCGTACAACGCGACGGTGATGAGCAGGCTCCACGACGCCGGCAGCGTGATGCTGGGGAAACTGAACATGGACGAGTTCGCCATGGGCTCGTCCACCGAGAACTCGGCCTTCAAGCCGACGCGCAATCCCTGGAACCTCGACTGCGTGCCGGGCGGCTCCAGCGGGGGCTCGGCGGCGGCGGTGGCGGCCGACATGTGTGCGGGGGCCCTGGGGACCGACACGGGCGGCTCCGTCCGCCAGCCGGGCGGCTTCTGCGGGGTCGCCGCGCTGAAGCCGACCTACGGCCGCGTCTCGCGCTACGGCCTGGTGGCCTACGCCTCCTCGCTGGACCAGATCGGCCCGCTGACCAAGGACGTGCGGGACGCCGCCATCCTGCTCAAGGCCATCGCCGGCCACGATCCGCTGGACTCCACGTCGGCGAACCTGCCGGTTCCCGACTACGAGGCCGCCCTCACGGGGGACGTCCGGGGGCTCCGGATCGGCATCCCGGCCGAGTACTTCATCGAGGGGATGGACCCCGAGGTGGAGGCCGCCGTCCGGGAGGCCATCCGAGCGCTGGAGGGACTGGGCGCCGTGGCCCTGCCGGTGACGCTGCCCCACACCGAGTACGCCATCGCGACCTACTACCTGGTGGCCACCGCCGAGGCCAGCTCGAACCTGGGGCGCTACGACGGCGTGAAGTACGGCTACCGGACGCCGACCTCCGCGCACCTGATCGACATGTACCGGAAGACGCGCCGCGAGGGCTTCGGCCCCGAGGTGAAGCGCCGGATCATGCTGGGGACCTACGCCCTCAGCGCCGGCTACTACGACGCCTACTACCTGAAGGCGCTCAAGGTGCGGACGCTGATCCGGCAGGATTTCACCCAGGCCTTCGAGGCGTGCGACGTGATCGCGACCCCCACCTCGCCCACGGCGGCGTTCCGGTTCGGCGAGAAGACCGAGGACCCGCTGCAGATGTATCTGGCAGACGTCTTCACGATCTCCGTGAACCTGGCGGGGGTCCCGGGGATCAGCGTCAACTGCGGCTTCACGAAGGGCGGCCTCCCGATCGGGCTCCAGCTCATCGGCAAGCCCTTCGACGAAGAGACGATCCTCAGGGCAGCGCACGCCTACGAGCAGGCGACGCCGTGGCACGCGCGGCGGCCGGACCTGTAGGAGGAGGGCGGAGAGTCATGCGGTACGTCAGCGGGGTTTACCTGCGCGTGGGGCTGGTCATCTGCCTGGCGCTGGGCATCCTGCTCGCCGGGGCAGGGACGGCCTCCGCGGCCAAGTCCAAGAAGGGCGACCTGGTGGTCCTGGACACCGAGCGATGGATCGACACGCTGAAGGGCACCGTCAAGAACTTCAACAAGGCCTCGGCGCGGGACGTGACGGTGGTGGTGAAGTTCCTCGATCGGCGGAAGAAGGTCCTGGGGACGCAGCGGGTGAGCGTGGGGGACCTCCGCTCGGGGGATCAGTCGTCCTTCAGCCTGGCCATCGCCGAAAAGAATCGTGCGGCGACGCACTACGAGTTCACGGTGTATGCGATCTGGCACTAGAGCAGCCATCAGCCGTTAGCCGTTGGCAAGAAATCGGGTCCGAAGCCAACGGCTAATGGCTCGGAGGCTCTTACTCCAACTGAGGGTGCACGATGCCTGATTTCGAAGCGGTCATCGGCCTGGAGGTCCACGCAGAGCTCTTGACGCGCTCCAAGATGTTCTGCGGCTGCAGCACGACCTTCGGCGCGCCGCCCAACACGCAGACGTGCCCCATCTGCCTGGGGATGCCGGGGGTGCTGCCGGTCATCAACCGCCGGGCGGTGGAGTTCGCCATCCGGACGGCGCTGGCGCTCGACTGCACGATCGCGCCGATGTCCCGGTTCGCCCGCAAGAACTACTTCTATCCCGACATCCCCAAGGCCTACCAGATTTCTCAGTACGAGCTGCCCCTGTCAGAGCACGGCTGGATCACGTTCAACGTCGGCGGCGAGACGAAGCGGGTGGGCATCCGCCGCGTGCACCTGGAGGAGGACACGGGCAAGCTCGTCCACGCGGGGATCATGGAGGAAGCGGAATCCAGCCTGGTGGACTTCAACCGGTGCGGCGTCCCCCTGATGGAGATCGTGAGCGAGCCGGACATCCGCTCGCCCGAAGAGGGGGCCGAGTATCTCAGACAGCTCCGGGCGATCCTGGTCTACCTGGGCGTGTGCGACGGCAACATGGAGGAAGGCAGCTTCCGCTGCGACGCCAACGTCTCGGTCCGCCCCAAAGGCTCCCAGGAGCTCGGGACCAAGGTCGAAGTCAAGAACATGAACTCCTTCAAGAACGTGCAGAAGGCGCTGGACTACGAGATCCGACGTCAGATTAAGGCCCTGCAATCGGGCGAGACGCTGGTCCAGGAAACGCGCCTCTGGAACGCCGACCAGGAGATCACCCTCTCCATGCGAAGCAAGGAGCACGCCCACGACTATCGCTACTTCCCCGAACCGGACCTGGTTCCGCTGCGCGTGAGCGATGCCTGGATGGCGCGGATCCGCGAGGCGATGCCGGAATTGCCGGCCGCGCGACGCAAGCGT
>JBGPQZ010000126.1:0-8516 GCA_041489335.1 Methylomirabilia bacterium | reverse complement strand
CGCCCAGGATCGTTACCCCTTGCAGGTGATGTTCTGCCCCGCCTGCGGCCAGTCCCAGCTCTCCATAGTGGTGGACCCGCGGGTGATGTACAGCTACTACACCTATCGCTCCTCCATCAGCAGGACGTTCCACCGGCATTGCCGAGAGATGGCGCAGGATCTCGCCAGGCGCACGACGATCCGACCGTCCGACTTGGTGGTGGACATCGCCGGCAACGACGGGACGCTTTTGCTGGCCTTCAGCGAGGTGCTCCCCATCCGGATGCTGAACGTGGACCCCGCCGCCAACATTGCCGCCATCTCCCGAGGCCGTGGGGTCCCGGTGATCAACGCCTTCTGGTCCGAGGAGGTGGCCCAGCGGATTGTGGCGGAATACGGGCAGGCCCGGGCCATCACGGCCACCAACGTCTTCGCCCACGTGGACGACGTGCGCGCCTTCCTGCGGGGGGTCAAGATCTGCCTGGCGGCGGACGGCATGTTCGTGGTGGAGTTTCCCTACTTGGTGGACCTCGTCCGGCGGCAGGAGTACGACACGGTCTACTTCGAGCACCTGTCCTACTACATGGTCACTCCCATCCGGCGGCTGATCGCCTCGGAGAGACTGCAGTTGCGCCGGGTCACCCGCCAGGCCATCCACGGCGGGACTCTCCGCCTGGAGATCGGCCACGCCGGCGGGGTGGAGGATCCTTCGGTGGCCGAGTTGGCAGCGGCCGAGGTGGCCGAGGGCTTCCTCGACCTGGCGATCTATCGCCGGTGGGGGCGCCAGATCTGGGACCTCATCCGGGACATCCGCTCCAACTTGGTCGACCTCAAGCGCCGGGGGGCGCGGATCGCCGCCTTCGCCGCCTCCGCCAAGGGCAACACGCTGCTCAACGCCTGCGCCATGTCCACGGACATCGTCGACTACATCGTTGACGACACCCCCGAGAAGATCGGGAAGTACTCACCGGGAAACGGCATCCCCATCGTCAGTAGGTCCGTCCTGGAGGCCGAACCCCCGGACTATCTGCTGATCCTCTCCTGGAACTTCAAGGACGAGATCATTGCTTCCTTGTCCAACTACCGGGGCCAGATCGTCATCCCCATTCCTACGTTCTCGATCCTTCCGCCGTCCGACAGGCCTGCCGACTAGCCGGGAATATGCGTTCCCCTGTCGAAATGGAACCCTGTTCGGACATCCGATTACCTTCTGGGCTGTGACCCGTCAAGCCCCACAGCTCCCTCATCTCCATCGCCGATTAATCGCTGCGCCATAAAATGGCCAGTTGCGCACGCGGGCAGCGTATGTCGCCGTGCGCCGGGGATCGCTGGCAGGCTGTCCACTGTAGTTTGCTTTGCCCGGGCCCTCCCGAGATACTCAGCGGCGCGAAATGTTGGCTACACGGTCGCTCGCGCCGCTTCGTTCGCGGGGAAGGCCCTCGCCCTTGCAAGGCACGCCGCAAGGTCTCGGCCCTCCCCGTGCACCCACGCCTCCGGCGCGGGTACCCGACCGGGAGGGGCGGGCCGCCGCCCCTCCTCGGACTCTCCCCCGGACTGTGCGGTTCCTGGTACACTGTCGCCTTTCTAAGGCACCGCACAGTATGCCGAGAGGCAATTGTTGAGAGGCAATTGTTGTTGACACGAGAAGAGATTCGGTTGATTCTGGCAGATAACTCGCTCGACCGCTAGTTCTGATCGGGAAGGCTATCGCAGCTACCAAGCCCCCTTAGGTCCAACGCTCTTGGCCGTTGACTTTGCGAAGGCAGTCGTCGACTCTGGTTGCGGCCGTCGCCGCCCGGGTCGTCACAACCGTGCGGGAGGCCTATTCCCAACCGCAGAGGAATGGTTGGAAGCCTTCTTCGCCAATTGGTTCGAATAGCTTGAAGGCGCCTGGAGAGGTCACGCCGGAGAAGGCGATGGGGGAGATGGAAGCGTAGGGGGGCAACATCTGGTGACTGTCCCGGGGGCCCGCGTAGTGCTCCCCGTCGGGGAGGCCGCGGGGATGGCTCGTTCGGGAAGGTTCTGGCGACAAAGGCCGATTTCCATGATACTGGGTTAGGATTGAACGGGGGCAATGTGAAAGACTCTTGGTAGTGAACGGAATGCCGGGAGGCGCGGAAGACTATGGGCGATCGACGGCTGGCCGAGATGTACCAGGCCCATCACCGGCGGGGCGCCCGGTACGGGTACATCTATGGAGGGGCTGACCGCTTCCAGTTGTTCCAGGCATGGGTCGGCACCGGCCGCCGCGTGCTGGATCTCGGCTGCCGGGACGGCACGCTCACGGCCCAGTGGGCCGGCGGGAACCGGGTGGTCGGGGTGGATATCGATCGCACGGCGCTGGGCTTGGCCAAGGAGGTCCTCGCGCTGGGGGGCGTCCAGGGGAACCTGAACGAGCGATTCCCGTTCGCGGACGGCGCCTTCGACGTGGTGGTGGCGGGAGAGCTCTTGGAGCACGTGTTCTTTCCCCCGCTCTTCCTGGCGGAAGTGGCGCGCGTTCTCGGCCCCCAGGGGCGATTCATCGGCTCCACGCCGAACGCCTTCCGCCTGCGCAACCGCTGGCGGTTTCTCTGGGGGGAGGAATTCGAGAGCGACCCGACGCATCTGCACCGGTTCTCGGCGACCGGCTTGGAGCGGGAACTCCTCCGGCATTTCAGCCGCGTCCGGGTCGAGCCGACCGGCGGCCATTTCCTGGGTGGGGGCCGCACGGGCATCCCGGTGTCGCCCGGGGCCCCGCGCTGGGCGCGGCGGCTGTTCGCCCTCGACCTTTGCTGGATTGCGGAAGCACCGATCCAGGCCGAGCCATGAGCCGCGAGCCATGAGCCATGAGTCCCGGTTGCGGATTGCCATGGTCGCCCAGGACTTCCACCGGGAAGGGGGAAGCGAAGGGCGCACCGGGCACCTAGTGGACCGTCTGGTGGCGGAGGGGCACGAGGTCCACCTGGTGGGCGCGCGCATCGGCGGGAGCTGGGACCCGCGCGTGATTCTCAACCCGGTGCGGACGCCGAAGCATCCCCACTGGGCGGAGGTCCTGCTCTTCTGCCGGCGCGCCGGGGCCCTCGTGCGCCGCGGAGGGTTCGACATCGTCCACAATCAGATCCGTCCGTTCGTGCCCGGCATCGTGACGGTGGGGGGCGGGTGCCACCAGTTCTACCTGCGCGAGGTGCTGCCCCTGGAAAAAGGGGCGCGCTGGGCCGCCCTCAAGCGGATGATGCCGCTGCATCGCATCCTCCTCAACCTCGAGCGGCGGGGATTTCGGCCGGAGTCCTGCCCGTTCATCATCGCGAACTCCCGCCTCGGCCGAGACGGAATCCTGAAGTATTACCCGATGCCGCCGGAACGGGTGGTCGTGGCGTACAACGGGGTGGATGCCGCGCGGTTCTCGCCAGCCGCGCAGGCCGCACACCGCCAGGCCCGCCGCGCGTGCCTCGGGGCGAGTCCCGAGGATGTGCTCCTCCTGTTCCTCGGTCGGGGATTCGCGCGAAAAGGGCTGGCAGTCCTGCTGGCGGCCATGGCGCGGCTCGCCACGGAGTCCTCCCGACGCCTGCGACTGGTGGTCGTCGGGCGGGGTGCGACTCGGCCCTGGCAAGGGCAGGCGGCGCACCTCGGCCTGGCGGACCGGGTGCGCTTCATCGGCCACGCCTCCGAGCCGGAGAGCTACTACGCGGCGGCCGACATATTCGTACTCCCGACTTTCTTTGACCCCTTCGCCAATGCTACACTAGAAGCAATGGCGTCGGGGCTGCCGGTGATCACCTCGCGCCGGAACGGGGCGGCGGAGATCCTCACTCCGGGCGTGGACGGCCTGGTGGTGGACGATCCGGCGGATGCGGGGGCCCTGGCCGCCGCCATCGCCAGCCTGGGAGATCCCGACCGGCGGGCGGAGATGGGGACGCGGGCCCGGCGGACGGCCTTGCACTATCCCTGGGAGGGGCCGCTCCGGGCGACGCAGGACGTGTACCGGAAGGTGGTAGAACTGAGAGCCGAGAGTTGAGAGCCGAGAGCCGAGAGCGATGAGAGATTCCGCGGTTCTGGAGGATGTGCGGGCATGACTTCCCAGGTGTTTCGCGGCATCGGAGTCTCGCCGGGCATCGCCATCGGGAAGGCGCTGGTGATCGAGGCGCGGCGGCCACGGGCCAAGCGCGAGGTTCTGATCGCGGCGCAGGTTCCGGCCGAGGTCGCACGGTTGCGGCGGGCCCTGGACGACGCACGCCGGCAGATCCTGGAACTGCAGGAGCGGATCACCAAAGAGGTCGGGGCGCAGTACGGCCGCATCTTCGACGCCCACCTCCTGATCCTGGAGGATCGCCTGCTGGCGGCAGAGGCGACCGCCTACATCGAGTCCCATCGCGTGAACGCCGAGTATGCCGTGCAGGAGGTGCTGGAGCCGATCCGGCAGGCCTTCTCGCGGGTGGAGGACGGCTACCTCCGGGAGCGGCGCACGGACGTGGACGACGTCGGCGACCGGCTCCTCCGGAATCTCCTGGGACAGCGGCCGCACATCCAGGTGGACCGCCCGGGCGAGACCATCCTCATTGCCCACGACCTGAGCCCGTCGGACACGGCCCAGCTCCAGCGGGACGCGATCCTGGGCGTGGCGACCGAGACGGGCGGCCGCACCTCGCATTCCGCCATCATGGCCCGCTCCCTGGAAATCCCCGCGGTGGTGGGGATCGACCACATCTGCACCAAGATCCGGGATCACGACACGGTGATCCTGGACGGCCTCGAAGGGATCCTCATCGTCGCGCCCGACCGGGAGATGCTCGGGCACTACCACGCGCGCAAGCAACACCTGGAATACGTCGGGCGCGCCCTGCACAAGCTGGGCGGCCTGCCGGCAGAGACGCAGGACGGCTACCGGGTGCGGGTGGCCGCCAACATCGAATTCCCCGCCGAGATGGTCCAAGCCAAGACCCACGGTGCGGAGGGGATCGGCCTGTACCGGAGCGAGTTCCTCTACCTCAACCGGTCGGACCTGCCGGCCGAGGAGGAGCACTTCACCGTCTATCGGTCGGTCGCCGCGGAGATGCAGCCCCACCCGATCGTGGTCCGCACGCTGGACTTTGGGGGCGACAAGCTGGCCTCGGCCATCCACCTGGCCACCGAGGAGAACCCGTCGCTGGGGCTGCGGGCCATCCGATTGTGCCTGCACCAGCCGGATCTCTTCCGCACGCAACTCCGGGCCATCCTCCGGGCCAGCGCCTTCGGGACCCTCCGCATCATGTACCCCATGATCTCCGGCGTCGCGGAGGTGCGGGCGGCCAATGTCCTGCTGGAAGAGGCCAAGGCCTCCCTGCAGCGGGAGGGAATCCCCTTCGACCCCGCCATCCAGGTGGGGATCATGATCGAGATCCCCTCGGCGGCCATGATCGCCGACCTCTTGGCCCGGGAGGTGGACTTCTTCAGCGTGGGCACCAACGACCTGATCCAATACGCCCTGGCCATCGACCGGGTGAACGAGCAGGTCGCCTACCTCTACGAGCCGCTGCACCCGGCGGTGCTGCGCATGCTCAGGACGATCGTCAACGCGGCCCACGACGAGGGGATCTGGGTCTCCATGTGCGGGGAGATGGCGGGAGACCCCGTCTACAGCCTGCTCCTGGTCGGGCTGGGATTCGACGAGCTGTCCATGAACCCGGGGTCCATCCCCCTGGTCAAGCGCATCATCCGCTCCATCACCTACAACCAGGCGGCCGACCTGGCCCAGCGGCTGTTCGGCTGCGCCACGGCGCAGGAGGTGGAGCAGGTGCTGCGGCAGGAGATGCGCTCGCGTTTCCCGGAGTACATCGGCAGCGCACAGCCTGCTGTCGGGGAGCCGCCCGCGGGGTCCTGACGGGCTGCCGGTTTCGGGCTCGTTCCGCTTTGTCCGGTTCCTGATACGATTGACCCGGCCCGCGGGTTTCCCGTGGACGCAGACGCGGGGAAGGGGGAAACATCCCAGGCCAACACGGCGCCGGGGACCCGCCGGTCGCCGCGCCGGTGACGGGGAAACGCGCAGCGCCCCGTTCCGGGAAGGAGGAGAGAGGGCCGCCACGGGCGGTCCAGAGGAAGAGCGCCCCGAGGAATCCGGCAATCGCCGGACTGTTGACAGCGCATAGGCGGACCGCCACACGGCGAGGCCCGCGGACATGTCCCGGTGGAGAGGTTCTTGATCTCAAGGAGGGATGCGCCATGAAACGGATGCCGTTCCTGATTGGTCTGAGTCTGATCGTGCTGGCGATCTCGTGTGTTCCAGCCCTGGCAGGCGAGAAGGTCGCCGAGGTGAAGATCGGATCGGTCCTCTCGCTTTCAGGCGGGGCGGCGAACCAAGGGGTCCAAACCAAGACCGGGGCCATCATCGCCGCGGACGAGATCAACGCCAAGGGCGGGATCCCGGCCCTCGGCGGGGCCAAGATCAAGCTGTTCTTCGGCGACTCCCAGAGCAAGCCCGACGTCGGCGCCTCCGAGACCGAGCGCATCATCCAGCGCGAGAACGTGCCGGTGATGTTCGGCGCCTACCAGAGCGCGGTGACCACCGTGACCACCGAGGTGGCCGAGCGGTACAAGACCCCCTGGCTCGTCACCGGCTCCGTCGCCGACATCATCACCCAGCGTGGCTTCAAGTACACCTTCCGGCCGAACAACAAGGCCGTCTACGATGCCAACGAGCAACTCCAGGCCATCAAGACCCTCACCCAGGAGACGAAGAAGGGCCCCAAGAGCATCGGCATCCTGGTGGAGGGGACCGACTGGGGGAAGTCGCACGCCAGCAACCTGCGGAAGCTGGCCAAGGACCTGGGCTACGAGATCGTCCTGGACGAGGCCTACTCCCCCAGCACGGTGGACTTCTCCGCCCAGCTCCTGAAGATCAAGTCGAAGAAGCCCGAGGCGATGGTCATCGCCATGTACACGCCGGACCACATCGTCTTCACCAAGCAGTCCTACGAGGGGAGGCTGGACATCCCCTTCGGGATCCACTCGGTGGGGGCCGGGTCCGAGGACCCGAACTTCTACAAGGCGGTGCCGGTCCAGGCCGTCGAGTACATGTTCGTGCAGGAAGACTTCCAGATCGACATCACGGAGCTGGTCGACTGGACGAAGCCGGTGGACAAGAAGTTCACCGAGGTGCTGGGGTACCCGCTCACCAGCTACGGGGCCCAGGGCTACTCCGCGATCTACACCATCTATGACGTCCTGCAGCGGGCCGGCTCCCTCGACAAAGAGAAGATCCGCGAGGCCTTCACCAAGACCAACATCACGTCCGGCCCGGCCCTGATCATGGGCTGGCAAAAGATCGCCTTCGATAAGGACGGCCAGAACCTGGACGCCCACGGCTGCATCAGCCAGAACTTCAAGGGCAAGCGGACCACCATCTGGCCGGTGGCGAACCGGCCCAAGGGAATCAAGCCCGTCTGGCCGATTCCCGCCTGGAAAGATCGGTAGGTCTTTCGACTCCTGATGGCGGTCCCGCGGGCGGGTCAGACGGCCCGCCCGCGGGACCCCTCCTCGCGAAAAAGGCGTGGCATGGATCCGATCATTCTCGGCATCGCGGTGGTCAACGGCATCATCGTGGGGGGGCTCTACGGGGCCATCGCCCTCGGGCTCAGCCTGATCTTCGGGGTGATGCGGGTGATCAACTTCGCCCACGGCTCCTTCCTGATGATGGGGCTCTTCATCCCCTTCTGGCTGTGGAAGCTCTTCGGGATCAACCCCTACCTGGCGGTGGTCGTCGCGGCCCCCGCCCTGTTCGGCATCGGCTACCTGATTCAGGCTACGATCATCGCTCCCCTGTTCAAGCGGGAGCGGGCCATGATCCTGGAGCCTTTGAGCGTGCTCCTCCTCACCGCCGGGGTGGGCATCATGCTGGACAACCTGGCCCTCATGGCCCTCGGCCCGGACTTCCGCGGCATCACCATGGATTTTTCCGCCAAGGCGTTCTGGATCGGGAGCGTGCTGAACATCAACTACACGCGCCTGATCGCCTTCCTCACGAGCATTGCCATCACCGTGGGGCTGAGCCTGTTCCTGGCACGGACCGACCTGGGACGGGCCATCCGCTCCACGGCCCAGAATCGCGATGCGGCCGCGCTGTGCGGGATCAACGTGTCCCGGGTCTACAACATCACCTTCGGCCTCGGCTGCGCCATCCTGGGGGTCATCGGCTGCGTCATGATCCCCTTCTACCTGGTGAGCCCGTCGGTGGGGCTGGCCTTCGGGGTGCGGTCGTTCATCGTGGTGGTGCTCGGGGGCATCGGCAGCGTCCCCGGCTCGATCCTGGGCGGGCTCATCCTGGGGGTGGTGGAGTCGGTGACCGCCCAGTTCGTGACCGCCACCTCGGCGTCGATCTTCTCCTTTGTCATCTTCATCCTGGTCCTGTTCTTGCGACCCACGGGCCTCATGGGCATGAAGGTGTGACGTCCATCGGGGTAGAGGAGCCATGCTGAAACAGCCCGGACCCCGGAACGGCTCGCTGTACGCGGCCCCGCTTCTCGCGATCCTCGCGCTCCTCATCCTCCCGGCCTTCGTCCGGGGCGAGTACTACCTCCACGTCCTGG
>JBGPQZ010000125.1:0-8546 GCA_041489335.1 Methylomirabilia bacterium | reverse complement strand
CGTCGGCACCTGCCCGGTGAAGACCACGATGGCCATCGAGTCCATCAGGGCGTCGGTGAGCCCCGTGATGGTGTTCGTGGCCCCGGGCCCGGAGGTCACGAACGCCGTCCCCGTCTGCCCGCTGGCCTTGTAGTAGCCCTCCACCGCGTGCACCGCCACCTGCTCGTGCCGGCAGAGGATGTGGCGGATCGGATAGTCCAGCAACAGGTGATACGCGTGCAGGACCACCCCGCCCGGGTGGCCGAAGATCGTGTGCACGCCTTCGGCTTTCAGGCACTTCAGAAAGATCTCGGACCCCGTGAGTCGCATGCCCCTATCCCCTTCCAGCCGGAAGGCTCGCCCCCGCCGGCCCTCTTTCCCAGGATGCCCGCCCGGGCGTTCCCACGCGGCCCTTCTGGCGGGTTTCGTGAACTGGATTCTATAACATAGTAGGTAACTCACCGTCAAACGCAAAGCCCGGGCCACGGCTCTCGCCTGCGCTCCCGCTCCGCGGAAAGCGTCCCGCGTGGTGTGGTATCTGGCGCTCTCCCTGCTTGGCGTCTTGGCGGCTCAGAGGACTAGACCGCCCGGCGGGACCGGCGGCGGAGCAGGTCGAAGGTCCAGCGGAGTTCGTCACAGCGTAGGAGGGCGGCGGCTGCCCCGAAGACGCCTACCGCCACCGCCAGGTCGGCGACGAGCAGGGCCGCCCGGCTCAGGGTTCCTGACAGAGCGAGCACGTCCCACCAGCGCTGGGAGAGGATCCCCCAGGCGGCCATGGGCAGGCAGGCGGCGGCGACCCTGATGGCAGCCCCGAGCAGGCGCCCACCCCCCAGCGGGCCGAGGCGCCGGCGCAACCGGAGGCCGAGCTGGAGGAAATTACAGGCCGAGGCGATGGCCGTCGCCAGGGCCAGACCCACCGCCCCCAGCGGCAGCATGAGGGCGATGCTGGCGGCGATGTTCACGCCCACCGCCACCATGCCCGTCGCCACCGGGGACCAGGTGTCGTGCATGGCGTAGAAGGCCGGGGCCAGGATGCGATTGGCGACGTAGAACAGGAGGCCCAAGGCGTACCCCGCCAAGATGCTGGCCGTGAGCACCGTCACCTCTCGGGTGAAGGCCCCGCGCTCGAAGAGCACGCCGAGGATGGGAAGGCCGAAGACGGTGAGGCCGACCATGGCGGGCAGGGTGAGGAAGACGGCCAGGCGCAAGCTGTCCTGTAAGGCCCGCTTCAGGTCTCCGACCGCGTCCTCGGCGTAGGCCCGGGCCATCACCGGGAGGGCCCCGGTGGCGATGGCGACCCCGATCACGCCGATGGGAAACTGCACCAGCCGAAAAGCATAGGTCAAGGCCGCGACGCTCCCCTCGGCGAGAAACGAGGCCAACAGCGTCCCGACGAACACGTTGATCTGCGTGATGGCCAGGCCGGCCACGCCGGGGAGCATCAGGCGGCCGATCTCCCGCACGCCGGGGTCGCGGGGCGCGACGACGATCCGCGGCCGCCAGCCGCGCTGGAGGGCCGCGGGCACCTGCAGGAGGAGCTGTCCCCCGCCCCCCACCAGGACGGCCACGGCCACCGGCAGGATGGGGTCGGGCACGTGGGGGGCCACCCCCAGGGCGGCCACGATCATGGCCAGGTTGAGCATGGTGGGGGCCAGGGCGGGCGTGAGAAAGTGGCCCAGGGAGTTCAGGATGGCCATGAACAGGGCCGCCAGGCCCACCAGGAACAGGTACGGGAACATGATCCGCAGGAGTCGGGCCGTGAGCTCGAGCTTCCCGGGAACCTGCGCGAAGCCGGGGGCGAGCAGCCGGGCGATCTGAGGGGCGAAGAGGACTCCCGCGGCCGTGACGGCCGCGAGGACCACCATCAGCGTCCCCAGGACCGCGGAGGCCAATCGCCAGGCGGCCTCGCGCCCCTCGCGGCTGGCCGTCCGGGTGAAGGTGGGAATGAAGGCGGCCGAGAGGGCTCCCTCACCCAAGAGCTCGCGGAGCGTGCTGGGGATGCGGAAGGCCACGAAGAAGCAGTCCGCCACCATCCCCGCGCCGAACAACCAGGCGAGCGCCATGTCCCGCACGAAACCCAGCACCCGGCTGAGCAGCGTGGCAATCCCGACCACGCCCGCCGCCCCCGCGATCTGCCGCACGGAGCGCGTCGCCGCCTGCCCGCCCCCCTCAGCCATCACCCGCGGGCCTCCGCCCTCGCCCAATGTCCTTTCTCCGCGATTCGTCGCACAGTTCGGCTCCGGGGGCGCCGGAATTTCCCCCGAGCTTGGGGGACAGGACACCAGAAATCCCTTGACTTTGCTGCCCGACTCCTCTACAAGGTGATGGCCCACAGGACGATTCGAACCCTGTGGGGTCGTGATATTTCTTCGCACAAGGAGCCAGGGGCATGCCGATCATCAAGTCATCGATCAAGGACCTGCGGCGGACCGAGCGGCGCTCGGCGCGGAACCGGGCGGCCCTGGGGAAGCTGCGCTCCAACCTGAAGCGCACCAAGGGCGCCATCGCCGCCGGCGAGAAGGAGGCCGCGGTGCAGGCCATGCAGGCGGCCATCCCGGTCATCGATCGGGCCCCCGGCAAGGGTATCCTGCACAAGAACGCCGCCGCCCGGCAGAAGTCGCGCCTGATGCGGCGGCTCAACAAGCTGGCCGCGCCCCCGTCCACCTGAGTGGTCGCCGCGCGGGGGCCGCGCCCCCGCGCGGCATCCTCGCCCTCCCGTGCCTCACGCCCCCCGACTCTCCGGCTGCCCGGGTGCGACGTCACCATTCTTCCAGTAGGCGCGCAACCAGACGAGCGGCCAGGTCCTGCGCCGCCCGCCGGACGGCTTCGTCCTCCGCGGTCCGGGTGTTGACCACCCCCGTTCCGGCGGTGTAGAAGGTCTCGCCTATGAACTCGCCGTTCCAGGGTGCGCCCTTCCCGTCCGCGGGCGTCACCGTGGCCTGGAGGATGAGCCGCACCCGGAAGCGATGGCCGATGTCCTGCCGGTCGAAGCCGATGCCGTCGCTCACGTAGCCGGTCACGCGGCCGGAGAGCACCCGTCCCGCGCCCCGCTCCTCCACCAGGCGCACGCCCCCCTCGAACTGCAGCTGTCGGCGGATGGCGGCCCCCACCAACCCCTGCAGGCCGGCCCGAAACGTCTCGTTCGTGATGGCCGCCACGAAGAGCCGCCGCTCCTCATCCGGGGAGGCGCCTCCCGGGTGGGATCGGTAGCCGCACCCGCCGGAAACGAGGCCGAGGCCCATCCAGAGGAGGCTGCGACGCGTCAACCCGCCCCTTCCCTCGCCCTGTCCCTCCAGGCGTGTCTTCACCAGAGCCCCCTCAGCCCACCACGACGAGGTTGACGAGCTTGTCCGGAACCACTACGGCCTTCTTGACCGTCTTGCCCTCGATCCAGGGCTGGATCTTCCCCTCGGAAAGCGCCAGGGCGCGCAGCCGGTCCTCGGCGGTACCGCGGCCCACGGAGAGCCGCGCGCGCACCTTGCCGTTCACCTGGACCACCACCTCCACCGTGTCCGCCTGGGCCAGCGCCGCATCCGCCACCGGCCAGGCCTGCCGAAAGACGCTGTCCCGGCGGCCCAGCCTCTCCCACAGCTCCTCCGCCAGGTGCGGCGCGAAGGGGGCCAACAGGACCACCAGCGTGGTGAGGCCTTCCACAAAGGCCAGGATGCGCTGCCGCGCGTCCTCGGGCAGGGCCGCGACCCCCGATCCGACCGACGGCAACGCCTCCTGGAATCGGACGAGGGCCGTCTGGAGCTCCATCAGGGCCGCCAACGCCGTGTTGAAGTGGAACGAGTCGTCCAGGTCGCGCGTCACGCGGGCGATCGTCTGGTGGGTAGCCCGCCGCACGGCACGGACCTCGTCGGAGGCCGTCTCGCTCCAGGCGAGCTGCTCCGCGCAGCCGATCAGCGCCGCCTGGTCCTCGACCAGGCGCCAGACCCGGTTGAGGAAGCGGAACGATCCCTGCACTCCCTCGTCCGACCATTCCAGGTCCTTCTCGGGCGGCGCCGCGAACAGCAAGAAGAGCCGGATGGTGTCCGCCCCGTACAGGCTGAGCAGGTCGTTCGGGTCCACCACGTTCCGCTTGGACTTGGACATCTTCTCCGTTCGCCCCACCTCCACCGACGCACCGCACTCCGTGCAGCGTCCGGCCTTGTCCACCTCGCCGGGAAGCCGGTAGCCGTGGGTCGGGCACCGGTACGACTCTTTGCAGACCATCCCCTGGGTCAAGAGATTCGTGAACGGCTCCCCCGCCGAACAGAGGCCGAGGTCGCGGCAGACCTTGGTGAAGAAGCGGGCGTAGAGGAGGTGGAGCACCGCGTGCTCGATCCCCCCGATGTACTGGTCCACGGGCATCCAGGCTCGCACCTTGGCCGGATCGAGTGGCTGCGTCGTCTCGTGCGGGCTGGTGAAGCGGAGGAAATACCAGGAGGAGTCCACGAAGGTGTCCATGGTGTCCGTTTCGCGCCGCGCCGCCTTGCCGCAGGCGGGGCAACGCGTCCGCACGAACGCTTCCACCCGGCTGAGCGGCGATCCCCCGCTCAGTGTGATCTCCACGTTCTCCGGTAGGATCACGGGGAGGTCTTTCTCGGGGACGGGCACCACGCCGCAGGCATCGCAGTAGATCACCGGGATGGGGGTGCCCCAGTACCGCTGCCGGGAGATCAGCCAGTCCCGGATCCGGTAGTTCACCGCCCGCTTCCCGATCCCCTGCTCCTCCAGGTAGTCACAGACCGCCAGCAGCCCCTCCCGGCTCGGCATCCCGCTGAACCGGCCGGACTCCACCATCACCCCGTCCCCGTCGTAGGCGGCCGTAAGGGATGCGAGCACGGGCTCGCCCACCGGCTGGATCACGACCCGGATCGGCAGCCGGTACGTGGTGGCGAAGTCGAAGTCTCGCTGGTCGTGGGCGGGCACCGCCATGATGGCGCCCGTTCCGTACTCCATCAGGACGAAGTTCGCCACCCAGATCGGAATGCGCTCCCGCGTCAGGGGATTCACCGCGTAGGCCCCCGTGAAGACTCCCTCCTTCTCGGCGGCGGCGTCCGTCCGGAGCAGGCGGTCGGTCCGCCACATCTTCTCGCAGAAGGCGGCCACCACGTCCCGCTGGCCGGTGCCCGCGGAGAGGGTGAGGGCCAGGGGGTGCTCCGGGGCCAGGACCATGAAGGTCGCCCCGTAGAGCGTGTCCGGCCGGGTGGTGAAGATCCGGATCGTGCCGCCCGCCTCCAGCGGGAAGTCCACCTCGGCGCCCACGCTCTTGCCGATCCAGTTCTTCTGCATCACCCGGACCCGCTCCGGCCAGCCGCCCAGGGCTTCGAGGTCCGCGAGCAACTCCTCGACGTAGGCGGTGATCTTGAGGAACCACTGCGACAGCTCCTTCTGGACCACGGGCGTGTCGGCGTGCCGCCAGCACACCCCGCCCTCCGCCTGCTCGTTGCTCAGGACCGACTGGCACCGCTCGCACCAGTTGACGGGCGCCTGCTTCCGGTAGGCCAGCCCGCGCTCCAGGAGCTTCAGGAAGAACCACTGGTTCCAGCGGTAGTAGTCCGGCTCGCAGCAGGTGACTTCGCGGCTCCAGTCGTACGAGAAGCCCATGCGGCGGAGCTGGGACTTCATGTAGGCGATGTTGTCATGGGTCCACGCGGCCGGATGGACCCCGTGCTCGAAGGCGGCGTTCTCCGCCGGGAACCCGAAGGCGTCCCACCCCATGGGGTGCAGGACGTTGTAGCCCCGCATCGTGAGATAGCGCGCCACCACGTCCCCGATGGAGTAGTTCCGCACGTGCCCCATGTGGATCCGGCCCGAGGGGTACGGGTACATCTCCAGGCAATAGTACTTGGGGCGCGTCGCATCCTCCGTCACGGCGAAGGCGGATCGCGCCTCCCAGTTCTCCTGCCACTTTGCTTCGATGCGTGTGAAATCATACCCACGGGCCATGAAGTTCCTCCGGTTTCGGGTCGGCCTTATGTAACACGAGTCCCCGACCTTGGCAAGTGCGCGGCGCGGGGAGCGGCGGCGCAGGCCGAAAGGCGGCGGGCCACGTCACTGCGGGCGGGGGCGGCTCAGGCGGCGGGCCCCGGCCCCGAGGGGGAGGCGGCGTCCCCGTAGCGCACGGTCACCAGGTACAGCCCGTGCGAGGGCACCGTCTTGCCCGCCCGCCGCCGGTCGCGGGACTCCAGGACCTCCCGGGTGTACGCGGGAGACCGCCGGCCCCGGCCCACCTCCAGCAGGGTCCCCACGACGATGCGCACCATGTGCTGCAGGAACGCGTTCCCGGTGATCTCGAAATGCCAGAACGGTCCCTCGGGGCGCCAGGTGGCCTCGTAGACGGTCCGCACCGGCGAGGCGGCCGCGCACGCCGCGGCGCGGAATGCCGAGAAGTCGTGCGTCCCGACCAGCGCGCGGGCGGCCTCGGCCATCGGCGGAAGCAGGAGCGGGTACGGCACGTAGAGGCTGTAGCGGGCCTGCAGGGCGGAGGGGTGGTCGCGCCGGAGCAGCGTGTACCGATAGGTCTTGGAGCAGGCCGACCGGCGCGCGTCGAACTCGGCCGGGGCCTCCTCCACCGCACGCACCACGATGTCCGGGGGGAGCAGGGCGTTCAGGGCTCGCCGCAGCGTGGCTGGATCGTGCCGGGTGGCCACCGCGCAACTGGCCACCTGTCCCAGGGCGTGGACGCCAGCATCGGTGCGCCCCGCGCCCAGCATCGATACCGCCCCCCCCACGATGCGGGCCAGGGCCGCCTCGAGCGTCCCCTGGATCGTCGCGAGCCCGGGCTGGGTCTGCCAGCCGTGATACGCCGTGCCGTCGTATTCCAGCACGAGCTTCAGACGGCGCATCCCGGGCCGACTTTCCCTGTCGCTCTCCCCGCCTCGATCGCTATCGCGGTTCCGGTCGCGCGTCCCGACAGCGAGATCCGACAGCGATACCCGATCCATGCCTCGCTCTGTCCCTATCTCGATCCCTCTCGCCTCAGAGGTACTCCGCGACGAGCCGCTCGGCGATCTGGACCGCGTTCAGCGCGGCCCCCTTCCGGAGCTGGTCGCCCACCACCCAGAGATTCAGGCCGTTGGCAACCGCCAGGTCCTCCCGGATCCGACCCACGAAGCAGTCGTCCTGCCCGGCGGCGAAGAGCGGCATCGGGTACTGCTTGTTCGCCGGATCGTCCAGGACCTGGAGGCCGGGGAAGGCCGCGAACAGCTCGCGCGCCTTGGCCGGCGTGATCTTCTGCTCGGTCTCCACGTGCACCGAGACGGAGTGGGCGGTGAAGACGGGCACCCGCACCGTGGTCGGCGAGATCAGGATGCGCTCATCCTCCAGGATCTTGCGACTCTCGTTCACCAGCTTGATCTCTTCCTTGGTGTAGCCGTTCTCCAGGAAGACGTCGATGTGCGGCAGGACGTTGAAGGCGATCTGGTACGGGAAAACCTCGACCTTGAGCGGCTCGCCCGCGGCCCACGCCTTCACCTGGAGCCGGAGCTCCTCCATGGCCTTCGCCCCCGCCCCGGAGACCGCCTGGTAGCTGGAGGCCACCACGCGCTTGATCCGGCTGTGGCGGTGGAGCGGCGCCAGCGCCATCAGGGTCACGATCGTGGTGCAGTTGGGGTTGGCGATGATCCCCCGCTTCACGTACTGGGCGATGGCGTGCGCGTTGATCTCCGGCACCACCAGCGGCACCTCCGGATCCATCCGGAAGGCGGAGCTGTTGTCCACCACCACTGCGCCCGCCTTCCAGGCCGCGGGCGCGAACTCCTTGCTCCGGCTGGCGCCCGCCGAGAAGAGGGCGATGTCCACCCCCCGGAACGAGTCGGTCGTGAGCTGCTCGACCTTCACCGCATCGCCGCGGAACGTGAGCGTCTTCCCCACCGAGCGCTCCGACGCCAGGAGCTTGATCCGGCGCACGGGGAACTTCCGCTCCGCCAGGACCTGTATCATCACTTCGCCGACTGCCCCCGTCGCCCCGGCGACGGCCACCACGTATCCGTCCTTCCGCATCGTCTCTCCTTCCGCCCTCTATGCTAGTCCCCTCCCCGCGCGGGCGAGCTGACGCCCGCGCGGGGCCCCGATCCCAGACTCAGGCGACCGGGAGATGACCCGTCATCTCCCGTCGGTCTCCGCCCGCTTCCCGTTTCCCTGTGACGCCACCAGCTTGTTGACCGCGTTCAGGTAGGCGCGCACGCTGGCCTCGATCACGTCGGTGGAGCTCCCGCGACCCACCAGCCGCTTCCCGTCGGCCTCGATCACCACGGTGACGTCCCCCACGGCGTCCTTGCCGCCGGTGATGGCCCGGAGGTTGTACTCCAGGAGCCTCCCCGAGATCTTGGTGATGAGGTCGATGGCCTTGTAGGCCGCGTCCACCGGCCCGTCCCCGCAGCCGGACTCCTGGAATGCCTCGTCGTTATACCGGAGCCGCACCGTGGCCGTGGGGATGATGTTGGTGCCGCTGGTGAACTGGAGGTGCTCCAGGACGTAGCCCCGGTCGGCCAGGGTGAGCTCCCCCTCCACCAGGGCCAGGAGGTCCTCGTCGAAGACCTCTTTCTTCCGATCGCAGAGGGCTTTGAACCGGACGAAGG
>JBGPQZ010000124.1:0-8592 GCA_041489335.1 Methylomirabilia bacterium | reverse complement strand
TGCAGAGGGGAGTCCCTGGACCGAGGCCCAGGGCCTGCCGGCGGGCGTGCCGGGCCTCCGGGCCCGCGGCCGGCGGCAGAGGGACGCCGGTGGGGACGACCTCGATCGGGGTTGCGAGCCCCCGCGCACGGAGGTCCCGCGCCAGCGACGGAGCCGGCGCGATCACGAGGTCGGCCTGGGCCGCAAAGCGGAGGGCCCGTCGCAGGGCGAGGCGGGCCACCAGGCCGGCGGGACCCGGCACGTAGTGGGCATACTGTGCGTAGCGTGTGTGATAGGTGAAGACCAACGGTCGACCCGTCCGCCTCGCGGAGCGGGCGGCCGTCTTCCCCAGGAGGAACGGGTGCTGGGCGTGGAAGACATCGAAGACACAGCCGGTGATCTTGCGATCCAGGCCGGGCCACCAGGGCGCGGGCAGGACGTAGGCGTGATGCGTGGGGGCGCGCCACCCCGGCACGCGGATGACGCCGGGCTCCTCGCCGGGTCCGTCGGGGTAGCGCGGGGCGACCACGGTGACGGCATGCCCGGCGCGGCGGAAGGCCTGGGCGAAGCTGTCCACCGAGGTCGCCAACCCGTTTTGCAGGGGGCGGTAGTTGTTCGTGAAAAGGCCGATTCGCATCGCGCTCAGCGACTCCCCCGTTGTCCCACCCCGGTTCCGGGCCGCGGTCGGGCCGTGCGACCCTGCCCGGGACCCCTTATTTCCGCGTGACCGGGGTGTGGGCGATGGGCATCCCCAGTGCCAGCTTCCCCTGGGTGTAGAGTTGGGCCGAGGCCATGAGGAAGTAGCTGTGAAGGTTGATCGGAGAGAAGACGAGCCGGAACCACTCCGCGAATGTCCGCGTCCGCCGCCAGCGGCGCGGCGTGCGCTGGTAGATGATCGGGCTCATGGTGTGCGGCACCACGACCATCCCGAGCAGCGTGGAGGAGGTCAGGACGATGGTCTGGAAGATCAGGTTGAACGCCCCCATGGAGCTGACGCAGAGGCTCTTTCCGTGGAGCTTCAGGGCCAGGACATCGGGCGAGAGGAAGACCGGCACCGGCCACAGGTCCCGCACGCAGGGACTGATCCAGGAGATCAGGATGAGCTGGGCCGGCAAGAGCACGGTGAGCGGCGGCATGGCGTTGGCCAGGAGGGCCCGCAGCGCCTGAAAGGTCTTGCTCCGCAGCGGGGAGAGGCCTGGCGCGCAGAACTTGCGCCGGTACCGCACCACGAACTTCACGTCCACGGCGCCGCGTGCCCAACGGGCGATCTGCCCCCAGGAGTCCTGGGTGTTCAACGGGGCCTGGCCCCAGGTGGGGATCTTGAGGGGTGCCACGCGGTAGCCTTCCATCACCACCTTGTAGCGGAACTGCATGTCCTCGTTGTGGCGGTTCGGCTCGAAGTAGTCCACGTCCCGGAAGGCCTGGAGATCCATGCTGGTGCCCGGCCCCAAGACCAGGTAATCCCCCTGCGCCTGCATCTTCCCCATCTGGTAGAGGACGAAGCCGGTGTTGTGCAGCCGGGGCAGCATGGGGACCTTCCAGTAGTTGGCCGTGTAGGTGGTCAGCGACTGGAGGACGGTGCCGCGCAGCCCGCGAGCCTTGGCCCGGGCCTCTTCCTCGCAGTGGGTCATCTCGCGGATGCCCAGGTCCTGGGGGTGGAGGATGGTGTCGGCGTCGATGATGAGGACCTTGACGCCGCCCGGGCCACTCGGGAAGTCTCCCGCCTCAACGCGCTGGGCCAGCCAGCGACCGGCGGTCGTGACGGAGGTGGCCTTGCACTCCACCGGGAGTCCCGCCGTCGGATACACGAACGGTTCCACCCGCAGGCGGCGCTCGAAGGCCGGCACGACCTCGGAGAGCTTCTCCAGCGTGACCCGGTCCTCTGCCTCGACGATGGGGACCAGCGTCACCAAGGAGCTCGGATACTGCAGCCGCTCGACGGAGCGGAAGGTCTGGAAGAGGACGTGCCGATTGTCCTCGTTCTTGAGGGGCATGAAGATCGCGTAGTGGCTGAGCGGGACGCGGAGTGTGTGCAGCCGATCCAGCCAGTCCGTCTCCATGTTCTGCAGGATGGCCTGCCGGGTCTTGTGCGCCCGCACCATGTTCACGATGAGGAAGCCCATCCAGAACGAGATGAATCCGAAGCGGAAGACCTCGGCGGGGAACGGATCGTGGTAGAGGTAGCGCAGCGCCGGGTAGACCGACAGGAGGACGAGCGTGGTCAGAAGCGGCGCCACGTCCAGGAGCCGATCAACGGCGTTCCGCAGGACGGACTCCTGCAGGGTGTGAAGGGCACGCCGGGCGAAAAAAAAGGCTCGCCCGAAAGATCCCGGCTGGGTCGGGCGAGCCACGGAAGACGCATCCGGGGCGGCCTCAGCCCCGGAGAAGACCGCTCCCATGGCTGGACTCCATCTTCTTATGCCGGCGGCCGGTCGGCCGTCGGCGAATCGAGCAGGATGGTGACAGGACCGTCGTTGACCGATTCCACCTGCATGGTTTCCTGAAACTGACCGGAGCGTATTATAAGACCCTGGGACCGGAGAGTGCAAATGAATTCCTCGAACAGCGGGCGTGCCAGAGCCGCCGGGGCCGCCCCATCGAAGCTCGGCCGCCGTCCCTTCCGCGCGTCCGCATAGAGGGTGAACTGGGAGACGACCAGCGCCTGTCCTTCCGCCTCCAGGAGCGAGCGGTTCAGCTTGCCGGCCGCGTCCTCGAAGATCCTGAGGTGGGCGACCTTCTCGGCCATCCACGACAGCTCGCGGGGGCTGTCGCCTGCCCGGAAGGCGACGTACAGGAGGAGGCCCGGCCCGACGGCGGCCACCGTTTTTCCCTGGACGTGCACGGCCGCGCGCGCTACTCGCTGGATGACGGCCCGCATTTCGCCCCTTGCACCTCCGTCATGGAGGTCGGGTGGGACACCGGCTTATCCCAAACGTCGCAGTTCTCACGCCAAGCACGCCAAGCAGTGCTGGGAGGTTTCCCCGTGGGGCCCGCCGTTGCCAGGGGGGAGGTTTTGGCCCGTCTCGGGCGCCACACCAATACACCCCTGCCCGTCTTTGCGAGTTTGGCGATCTTGGCTTGGCGTGAAACATCCGGGATTGTAGCAGAGATCCGCGGCCCGTTCCACTGGTCTCCTGCGCTGAGGCGCCTGGGTCGAGCGGCCGGCGTGGAAAGGGGCGCTGGCGCCCCGTGCCAGGTCAGCGGAGGTGGGCGCAGAGTGGGGCGACAGCCTAGGAGGTGGGATCGAACAGGCGCAGCGCCTGCCCCGGCTTCAAACCGGCGTTCCTGGAGAGGTTGTTCCAGCGGCGCAGGTCTTCGCTCGACACCCCGTGGGCCCGCGCGATCTGCCCCAGGGTCTCTCCCTTCTTGACGACGTGTCGGCTGGCGGCCTTCGGTCGTGTGGCTCCCTTCTTGGTCCGGGTCTCCTCCGCCTTCGCGAGGGCAGGGATGGCGGAGGGAGCGGGGGCGGGAATCAAGAGCGTGTGGCCGGGCTTCAAGGGCTGGCGCCTGCTCAGGCCATTCATGTCCAGCGTCGCCTGCAGGCTGACGCCGTAGCGCTTCGCGACGGCGGAGGCTGTCTCGCCCTTTCGGACGCGGTGCGCGATCCAGGACACACGCCGGGCCGGCGGGGTCCGCTCCAGCTCCTCGAAGAAATCGGCCTTCATCCCTGCCGGGATGCGCAAGGCGTAGCGGGGCGAAGTCGGCGGCGTGGCCCAGCGGATGAGCTCGGGATTCAGCTCGCGCAGGCGCTCGACCGACACCCGGGCCGCCTGGGACAGGACCCGAAAGTCGGCCGGATGCTCGAGATGCACGGTCTCGACCTCGTACGGCTCCTCCTCCGGCGGCGAGAACCCGTAGCGTTCCGGCTCTCTGGAGATGATCGTCATGGCCATGAAGGCAGGCACGAAGCGCTTCGTCTCCTTCGGCAGGCGCAGCGACCAGAAATTCCGGGTCTTCTGGCGCTCGATGGCGCGCTGGACGGCGCCCTCGCCGACGTTGTACGCCGCCAAAGCCAGGGGCCAGGAGCCGAACATCCGGTGCAGGTTCGCCAGGTAGGTGGCGGCGCCCCGCGTGGCCTTCTCGGGATCGCGACGCTCGTCGACCCACCAGGAGACCCGCATCCCATGCAACCGGGCGGTGGACGCCATGAACTGCCAGATCCCGGCGGCCTTGGCCCGGGACGTCGCCCAGGGGTTGACGGCGCTTTCGATGAAGGCCAGGTTCAGGAGCTCTTCGGGGAGACCTTTCTCGCGGAACACCTGCCGCATCATGGGCAGGTAGCGCCTGGCCCGCTCGAAGGCCCGCGTGATGACCCCCCACTTCCGCGTCTGGAAGTACTGGACGAAGGTCTTCACCTGGTCGTTGAAGACGATCGGGAACTCGTACTTCTGGATGTCCGGTTCGGGAAGGGAGGTCCCCTCCCCGGTCGCCGTTCCGGCCAGGGACTGCAAGTCCTCCGGATCGAGGAGGGCGGGGGCGTCCAGGGTGGCTTCGTCCGGATCCGGCGGCGTATCCGCGGTCGTCGCTTCACCCCGGGGCGGCACGGTCAGGGTGGAGAGCCACGAAATCGACGAGAGGGAGGAGAGACGGCTCGTTCCGAGGAGACCCGCCGGACCCGACCCGTTCAAGCTCGTGTCCAGGAGAGCCTCGAGTGCGGCATCGAATTCCCACTCCGCCTGGTCCGTGTTCCCGCTGTGCATGGCCTGGATCCCGCGCTCGTAATGGGAGCCGGCACGCGCCATGGCGACCACCAACGGCGAGGAGGGCGGAGGCTGCGAAGGGGATGAGTCGGGTTCATCGGCCGGAGGGGATGGAGGCCGAACGACCCCCCCGGGGAGGGGGATGCCCGCCGGCAAGTCCTTCTCGGATACCGAGTCTGATGCGCGGAAGCCGAAAGGAGAGACGGGATTCAGGGTGCAGCCGGCCTGAACGCTCGCAAGTGTGAAGAGGCCCAGGAAGACCAGGGGCCCAAAGAGCTTCCGAAGCGCCATCCAGTTTCTCCGCTCGATTCTGCCAGCCGCCGGCAGATCCGACGGGGATGTTCGGTTGTTCGGTCGTCCTTGAAAGCCCCTGACGTCGGGACAGATATCGCCTTTTCATACTCCGGAGCAGGGCCCTTTGTCAAGGCTTTCGCGCTCCTCGGGTTGCCGTGCGGGCGGGGAAGGGATTGTGCGGTCATCAGGAGGCCGGCATCTCCCCGACCTGGACCTTCAGCCTTCGCTTCTCCTTCTCCCGCAGGATGATCACCTCCAGGGTCTTGCCGATGTCCGCCTCGGCGATCACGCGCTGGAGCTGCCGTGCATCCTTGATCGGCTTCCCGTCCATGCTCAGGATCAAGTCACCCACCCTGACCCCCGCCGCCTCGGCAGGGCTCTTCGGCATCACTTGGTTGACCAGGACGCCTTCGGCGGAGACTCCGAAGCTCTTGGCGAGTTCGCCGGTCAGCGGCTGAACGCCCACGCCCAGCCAGCCGCGCGTAACCTTCCCCTTCTTCACCAGATCCCCCATCACCTTCCGGGCCATGTTGATGGGGATGGCAAACCCGATCCCCTGGCCCGAGGCGACGATGGCCGTATTGATGCCGACCACCTCGCCGCGGATGTTCAGGAGCGGGCCGCCGCTGTTGCCCGGATTGATCGAGGCATCGGTCTGGATGAAATTCTCGTAGGCGGCGATGCCCACCTCCGACCGTCCGGTGGCGCTGATCACCCCGACCGTGAGCGTATGATCCAGCCCGAAGGGGTTCCCGATGGCGATAGCCCACTCCCCGACGCGAAGGGAGTCGGAATTGCCCAGCGCCGCGACCGGCAGATCGTCCTTCCTGACGCGGATCACCGCCAGATCCGTCTTCGGATCCGTCCCGACGACCTGGCCCTTCGCCTCCTGCTTGTTCGCGAATTTCACCGTGATCTCATCGGCGTCCTTGATCACGTGGTTGTTGGTCAGGATCAGGCCGGCCTTGTCGATGACGACGCCCGACCCGAGGCTGGTCTGCTGCTGGCGGCGCGGCGTGCCTTCGAAGAACCGGTCGAAGAAGTCGCGGAAAAAGGGATCGTTGCCGAACGGGCGGAAGATCTCGGCCGGCGTCCGCCCTTTTCCAGACGAGACGGTGCTGATGTTGACGACGGACGGGGTCACCTGCTCTGCAACCCGCACGAAGGGATTCTCCGGCGATGAGGCGTCTCGCGCCCCTGAACCTGCGGGGAGGGCTTGGCTGGCGGGAGGGACGCCTGACCCCGACGGGGACGATGTGGTCAACGCCCCGTGCACGTAGATGCCCAGGCTGAAGAAGGCCAGCGCGTACACCGAAAATGCCAACACCTTGAGCCAACGAGAGGTAGACATGTCTGACCTTTCCTAGTGGAATTCCACCTCATTAGAAAACAGGTAGCGCCCCATGTCAACAAGGAGGATGCTTGGCGCGCCTGGGGGATGTTTTCGGATGTACCGGGCCGGCGCACCTTTCGTGGAAGCAGCCGTTCCTCCGAACAAGCCGGGGAGGATCTCCAGACAGAGCTTGACATGCTTCGGCTCAGGTTTTATATTTAGTGCGACGTAATACAGATTGAATGAATTCGAATCGGTTAGGATCGATATTTCCATTAGAAAACAGGAGGATAGCCGTGGGAAAAGTCATCGGGATTGACCTGGGAACTACGAACTCTGTGGTGGCGGTCATGGAAGGCGGCGATCCCGTCGTCATCACGAACGCCGAGGGGGGCCGCCTGACTCCGTCCGTGGTCGCGTTCTCCAAGGATGGGGAGCGCCTGACCGGACAAGTGGCCAGACGCCAGTCCATCACGAATCCGGAGAATACCATTTTCTCGATCAAGCGGTTCATGGGCCGGCGATATGACGAGGTGAGTCACGAGATCAAGCTGGTGCCGTACAAGGTGATCAGGGCCTCCAACGGGGATGCCCGGGTCGAGGCGCGGGGCAAGGAGTATTCCCCGCCCGAAATCTCGGCCATGATCCTCAATAAGCTCAAGGAGTCGGCCGAAGCCTACCTGGGCGAGAAGGTGACGCAGGCCGTCATCACGGTGCCGGCGTACTTCAACGACAGCCAGCGCCAGGCGACGAAGGACGCGGGGAAGATCGCCGGCCTAGAGGTCCTGCGGATCGTGAACGAGCCGACGGCGGCTTCGCTGGCCTACGGCCTCGACAAGAAGAAGGACGAGAAAGTGGCCGTCTTCGACCTGGGCGGTGGGACCTTCGACATCTCGATCTTGGAGCTGGGCGAAGGGGTCTTCGAGGTGAAGTCCACCAACGGGGACACGCACCTGGGGGGCGACGACTTCGACGATCGGATCATTCAGTGGTTGGTGACCGAATTCAAGAAGGACCAGGGGATTGATCTGAGCAAGGACCGGATGGCTCTCCAGCGCCTGAAAGAGGCGGCCGAGAAGGCCAAGTGTGAACTCTCCACCACCCTGGAGACGGAGATCAATCTCCCCTTCGTCACGGCCGACGCCTCCGGCCCGAAGCACCTGAACATCAAGCTCACACGGGCCAAGCTGGAGCAGCTCGTGGACGACCTCATCCAGCGAACCATCGGGCCCTGTCGCCAGGCGCTGAAGGACGCCGGGGTCGACGCCAGCCAGATCGACGAGGTGGTGCTGGTGGGCGGGATGATCCGCATGCCGAAGGTGCACCAGGTGGTGAAGGAGTTCTTCGGGAAGGAGCCGCACAAGGGCGTGAACCCGGACGAGGTGGTGGCCATCGGCGCCGCCATCCAGGCCGGGGTGCTGGTGGGGGACGTGAAGGATGTCGTCCTCCTGGACGTCACGCCGCTCAGCCTGGGGATCGAGACCCTGGGCGGGGTCATGACGCGTCTGCTCGAACGGAACACCACCATCCCCACCCGGAAGAGCGAGATCTTCACGACGGCGGCGGACAGTCAGACGAGCGTGGAGATCCACGTCCTCCAGGGCGAGCGCGAGATGGCCCGCGACAACCGCACCCTGGGCAAGTTCCACCTCGTGGGGATCATGCCGGCGCCCCGGGGCGTGCCGCAGATCGAGGTCACCTTCGACATCGACGCCAACGGGATCGTCAACGTGTCGGCCAAGGATATGGCCACCGGGAAGGAGCAGGCCATCACCATCACCGCCTCATCGGGCTTGAACAAGGACGAGATCGACAAGATGGTGAAGGACGCGGACCGGCACGCCGAGGAAGACAAGAAGCGGCGCGCCGACATCGAGACCCGCAACCAGGCCGACAGCCTGGTCTACAACACGGAGAAGCTGCTGAGCGAGAACCGGGAAAAGATTCCGGTCGGCGACATCAAGCCCATCGAGGACGCCCTGGCCGAGGCCAAGGAGGCCCTGAAGAGCGAAGACATGGACAAGATCCGGCGGGCGGTGGAGACGCTGACCAAGGCCTCCCACCGGCTGGCCGAGGTCATGTACAAGCAGGCGCGGGAGCGCCAGGCCCCCAGCGGCGCGGGGGACGGGAAGGCGGCCGAGGCGAAGCCCGAGGCCGCCCCCGAGGGGGATGTCGTCGACGCCGAGTTTGAGGATCTGGGTAAGGGCAAGAAGTAACCGAGCGGGTGGATCGCGGGGCGGGGGCCCCCCCCGGCGACCCCCCCCCCCGCAAGAGGGGGGGGCCGCG
>JBGPQZ010000123.1:0-8597 GCA_041489335.1 Methylomirabilia bacterium | reverse complement strand
TCGGAGGCATGAACCCGACGGACGCCGGGGGCGTGTTCGGTTTCGCGCGGAACCCCTCACCCTGTCTCTCTCCCCCGGGTACCCGCCAAAGGCAGGTGCGGGGAGAGGGCGAGGGTGAGGGGTGTGGCAGTTAATAAATCCCAATACGCTTGGAGTTGCTGGGAGACCAAGAATGAAGCTGGTGATCGGCGCAAGGTGGCAGGAACAGGGGCTGGCGGATGTCCGCGCCGCGTTCCCCGGAGTGGAATTCGTCAATGCGATGACCCCCGAAGAGCTCGTCAAGGAGGCCGCCGACGCCGAAGTGCTGTTCGGCTGGCCAAGGCGTGAGGCCATCCGGGCGGCGACGAAGCTCCGCTGGGTCCAGGCGCACAGCGCCGGCATGGACTGGATGGCCGGGAACACCGAGCTGATCGAGAGCGACGTGGTGGTGACCGGCATGGGCGCCGCCTTTGCCCCCACCATGGTCGAGCACGCCTTCGCGATGCTGCTCTTTCTCACCCGCGGCTTGCGCCACTTCGACGCCACGCAGCGGAGCAAAGTGTGGCCACGCCCCCTGGGGGTCGAGCTGGTCGGGCTCTCCGGGCTCACCCTGGGCGTCCTAGGGCTTGGCAACGTGGGACGAGGCGTAAGCCAGGTTGGGCGTGCCCTGGGGATGCGCGTGATCGCCGTTGACGCCAACGCTGTCCCCCGGCCCGAGCACCTGGCCGGCTTCTGGCGCCTGGAGGGGCTCCCGGAACTGCTACGCCAGTCGGATGTGGTGGTGGTGACCGTGCCGTTCACGGCGGAGACCAAAGGGATGCTCGGCGCGGAGCAGCTCGCCCTGCTGAAGCCCACGGCTTATCTGATCGGGACTTCCCGGGGCGGAATCATCGACGAGGGGGCGCTGGTGCGCATGCTCAAGGAGGGGCGGCTGGCCGGCGCCGGCCTGGATGTCTTCGAGGTCGAGCCTCCGCCGCCCGAGAGCGAGGCCTGGGAAGCCCCCAACCTCATCATCACCCCCCATTGCTCCGGCGTGTCCCGGCAGACCACGGACGGCTGCTGGCAGGTGCTGAAGGAGAACCTGGGCCGGTACCTCGAGGGCAGGCCCCTCTTGAACGTGTTCGACAAGCGGCGCGGCTACTGACAAATCTTGGCAGTGTGATTCCGTCGGCTGATCTCACTGGAGGAGCAACATGGACAAACCCTGGCGTGGCATTTTCCCGATCGTGGTGACCCCGTTCACGAAGGACTATGAGCTGGACGAGAAGGGCCTGCGAAGCCTCGTCCATTTCTGCCTGCGGGCCGGCGTGCAGGGCCTGGTGGGGCCGGCCAACGCCAGCGAGTTCTCGACCCTGTCGGACGACGAGCGGAAGCGGTGGCTCGAGATCGTGGTGGCCGAGACGGGCGGCCAGGTCCCCGTCATCGCCAGCGCCACGTGCGGCCATGCGCTGCCGGCGATCGCCCTCAGCCGGTACGCACAGAAGATAGGGGTGCAGGGCATCATGTCCATGCCGCCCCACGTCCAGCATCCGGACGCGGCGGGCTGCTACGCCTACTACCAGGCCTTGTCCGAGGCGCTGGACATCCCCATCATGCTGCAGAACTACATCGGCCCCATCGGCACGCCCATGAGCCCGGAGCTCCTGGCCCGCATGTGCAAGGAGCTCCCGCGTGTGGAATACATCAAGGAGGAAACGTTCCCCTCCTCGCGCATGCTGAGCGCGACCATCGCCGCGGCCGGCCAGTACTGCAAGGGCGTCTTCGGGGGCCAGGGGGGGCTCTATCTGGTGGACGAGTACCGGCGCGGCTCGGTGGGGAACATGCCGGCCTGCGAGATCCCCGAGGTGCAGGTGGTCCTCTGGAACAAGCTCGAAGCGGGCGACCTGGTGGGGGCGCGCGCCATGTTCAACCGGGTGCTGCCCCTGATCAACTACGAGCGGCAGTACGGGGTGGGCGTGTACAAGGAGCTCCTCTACCGGCGCGGCATGATCGCGACGCGGGTCTGCCGGACGCCCGGCAAGGACCTGGACGACCACGACCGGGCCGAACTGGACGCCATCCTGGCCGAGATCGAGCCGCTGTACACGATCTAGGCCCGGCCCAGGAATCCAAAGCGCCCAGTTGCCTTCTCTCGTGGCGCCCTTGGCGTCTTGGCGGTTCAATCTCTTCTTCGGGTCAGGAGGGATGAGGCGTGAAGATCATCGAAGTGAAGACGTTCGTGGTGGGCAATCCCTGGAAGAACTGGGTGTTCGTCAAGGTGCTCACCGACGAGGGACTCACCGGCCTTGGCGAAGCGACCGGCGGGCTCAGCAGCAAGCCGAACGAGGCGGCGGTCCACGAAGTCTCCCGTTTCGTCATCGGCGAGGACCCGCTGCAGCCGGAGCGGCTCTGGCAGCGAATGTACAAGGGGCTGTTCCTGCGGGCGGACGCGGCCGTGAACGCCGTCGAGATCGCCTGCTGGGACATCCTGGGCAAGAGCCTCGATCGCCCCGTCTGGCAGCTCCTGGGCGGGAAGCAGCGCTCGAAGCTCCGGGTGTACGCCAACGGCTGGTACCAGGGGCCGCGGGACCCGAGCTTCTTCGCCGAGGCGGCGGCCAAGGTCAAGGCGATGGGCTACACCGCGCTGAAGTTCGATCCCTTCGGCTCGGCCTACCGCTTTTTCGACGCGGCCGAGGAGAGGCTCTCGATCGCCATTGTCCGGGCGGTGCGGAAGGCCGTGGGGGACGACGTGGACCTCTGCATCGAGGGGCACGACCGCTTCAGCGTCTCCACGGCGATCCGGGTCGCCGAGCGGCTGGCGGAGTCCCGCCCCATGTGGTTCGAGACGCCGGTCATGTCCACGGACATCCCGGCCACCGTCGAGATGGCCCGGCGGAGCGCGGTGCCCGTCGCCACCGGCGAGCGGTTCGACCGCCTGGCGCAGTTCCTGGAGCTGCTCGCACCCCGCACGGTGGACATCGTCCAGCCGGAGACGCTCCGGATCGGCGGCATCTCCGGGGCGCGCAAGGCGGCCGCCATCGCCGAATCGGCCGAGGCCTTCGTGGCGCTGCACCAGGCGCAGAGCCCGCTCAACACGGCGATCAACGCCCACATCCACGCCAGCATCCCCAACTTCCTGATCCAGGAGTGCTTCGACGACTTCCTGGTCCCGTGGACGTGGGAGATCCTGCGCGGCGTGCCGCGGGTGAAGGACGGCTACCTGGAGCCGCCGGATGCTCCGGGCATCGGTGTCGAGCTGAACGAGGCGGAGACAGCCAAGTATCCGTACGGGCAGAACAATTTCCTCCGTCTCTTCGAAGAAGGGTGGGAGCGACGCGGGCGCTAGCCCGAATTATCAAGGAAAGCCCTTCGTTCGTGAAGAGTGCGGGCTAGAAGTGGCAGGAAAGGGAGAGGCAGAAACTAGGCCAGCCGAGGATCAAGACCGACCGGACCGCACTCAGCGCCGCATAGTAGCTGCGGTTCATGGCCGTCTTGTGCCGACCTCCTCGCAGCTGGAATTCCTGCTCTCGTTCGAACGCGCGGGCATCCTTGACCACCGGGGCGAAGGACAGGCCGGCCTCGACTTCCTCGTCCACGATCATGCCGATCCTGTCGGAAAACCTCTTCCTGAGGCTTGCCGCTATGTGCTGCGATGAATCACTGCGAGAGGTCGTTTACGAAAACTATCGAGTCGTGTACCGCGTGAGGCCTGACGCCGTCGAGATCCTCACGGTCTTCCATGGGGCCCGGCTGCTTCGACTCGAATGAGCTGGTGGTAAACGGAACGGGTCCTGGCGATCGGGACCCGCTAACTGTGCTGCTGGCCTTCTCCCTCCTCACTTCATGATCTTCTTTGCGAGGCCGTCGGTCATTCTCCTTGCCTGAGCCACCGCTGCCCGCTGGCGGGAAAGCCATTCGCTCTCTCGAGCGAGCAGGGCGGTGCGCCGCCGGAGCATTCGAGTCACCTGTTTCCGTCCGGGTCCGCCCAGGATCTCTCGGTCCTGGAGGATGAAGCGCACGTCCATGCAGCGCCGCAGGGTCTCCGCGCGCATCGCGAGGGGCCGCCCCGCGACCTCGACGGAGGCCTGGTTCACCATCTCGGGCCGGACGTCCGCGGGAGCGATCCCGCGATCGATGCAATTCTTGACGAGCCGGCCGACGATCTTGTGGGCCACCCGGAAGCCGAGGTTCTCCTCCTTGGCGATGGTCTCGGCGAGCTGGGTGGCCTGGATGAAGTTCGCGCCCGCCAGGGCCGACATGGCCTCGGGCTTCACCCTGAGGGACGCCATGAGTCCCCGCATGAGGTCCAGGGACGCCACGACCGTCTCCAGGCTCCGCCAGACGATCGGGCCGGTGGCCTCGAAATCGTTCAGCTCCTCCGAGTGGGTCTTCAATTGGGTGAAGACCGTCATGGCGTTGCCGACGCATTCCGCCGCCAGGTGCCGGACCCGCGTCAGGGCGCTCGGGTTCTTCTTCTGGGGCATGATGGAAGACGTGCCGGAATAGCCGTCGGCCAGCTCGACCATGCCGAACTCGTAGGTGCACCAGAGGATCAGGTCCTCGGTGAGCGCCATCAGGTTGGACGAGAGGACCGCCGCGTGTGTGATCGTCTCCAGGCTGTGATCCCGCGAGGTGGAGGCGTCCCGCGTGTTCTCGATGACCGCGGGGAAGCCGAGGAGGGCGGCCATGCGGTGCCGGTCCACCGGAAAACCGGTGCCCGACAGGATCGCCGAGCCCATCGGGCTCATGTTCACCCGCCGGTACGCCTCCTTGAGCCGCTCCAGGTCCCGGCGAAAGCGATCGACGAAGGAGAGCAGGTAGTGGGCGAAGGTCATCGGCTGGGCATGCTGGAGGAGGGTGTAGCCCGGCAGGATGGTCTCGACGTGCTTCGCCGAAAGCTGGAGCAGCGTATCGTTCAGCCGGACGAGTATGCCGATCACCTGCAGGAGTTTCTCCCGGAAGATCATCCGCTCGACGCAGACGTACAGGTCCCCCCGGCTCCTGCCCGTGTGCATCCGGCTGGCGGTATCCTCGCCGATCCGTGCCTCCATGTAGGTTTCGACGCTGAAGAGGAGCTCCCCCTTGCCGGGATCGATGGGAAACCGTTCCGGCCCGATCCGGCCGATCTCGTCCAACACACGCAGGATCTTGGCGGCGTCGGAGCGCCGCAGGATCCCCTGCTCGCAGAGCATGATCGTGTGCGCCTGGTGATTCCACAGCTCGTACGGAAAGGCGTAGCGTGTCTCGGCGATCCGGCGCCTGGAGACATGCTCGACCATCTCCGGGGCGGGCGGCTCGGAGAAGCGGGAGTCGAGATGCTGCGCCGCGACCCGCCGGCTCGTGCAAGCGGTCGTCTTGCTCATCGGGTGGGCCATGCGATTCTCCTTCGGAGGAGGCGGGTCAAGTCGCGAATGTCTTCCAGCTGCTCCAGCCGGCCGATGCAGTCCAAGATGGCGCAGATGCGCCTCGTGCTCAGCATGGGGCGGACGACGTCGAGAAACTTCTCGCGAACTTCCGCCGAGGTGAGCGACTGAAGGGGCGGCTCGACCGAGAAGGTTGCGCCGTCCGCCCGATGCGCCACGATTCTGGCCCGGACCACGAGGTCTGGGTCTCCCCGGACCTCCACCTTCCGCATCCACTCCTGGATGCGCGGATCCTGCAGCATGCGATCCGTGAAGTCGTGGACGCTGGCCCCGCCCGTGACGACGGCGAGGGCGATGCAGAACGGCAGACTGAACTTCGCCTCGTACGCATCCTTTGGATGCGCGTTGCCGACCAGCCAGAAGTTCTCCGGCATCAGCGCGACCGCAACCTTCGCGATGTCCGCGGGGGGAAGCCGGTGCCGCGCCATGAGGTGGCGGATCCCGTCGATCCCCTCGATGCAGGCCTTGCAGCAGGCATACTTCTTGAAGAAATTCCTCTGGATGAGGAACGGGCCGCCGAAATCCTGCGTCAGCCCCTCCAGGTCCCGGGCCGTGGCCTTCGAGGAGGAGGCGAGGAATCCCTTCTCGCCCTCCAGGATGGTCGCGGACCCTCGCATGCCGTGCCTGGCCAGGAGCGCCGAGAGGATGCCGGTGAAGGCCGCTTTCCCGCTGTGGAGGTGCTTCGCCGTGACGGCGGACGTGTTGATCGATTCCCACAGGCCGGCGGCCTGGGTGCCGGCCAGGCCCAGGGCCATGAGCAGCCGCTCCGCGTCCAGGTGGAGCAGCTTGCCGGCCGCCGCCGCCGCGCCGAAGGTGTCGCAGGTGCCCGTCGCGTGCCAGAAATGATAGTGGGACTCGCCCGCCGCCCGGGCCACCCGCACTGCCACGTCGTAGCCGAGGGCCACCGCCGCGAGCAGGTCCCGCCCAGGGGATCCGGCCTCCTCGGCCACGGCCAGGGCGGCGGGAATGACGCCGATCCCGGGATGGAGGGAGACCAGCTCGTGCACGTCGTCGATCTCCATCACCGCCGAGATGGTCCCGTTATACAGGGCGGCCGCCGCGGGGGTGGTCGAGGCGCCGGCCCCCACGAGGGTGGCTCGTCCCCGGCCGCCCAGCTCCCGCACCACCGGCTCCATGCACCGGTCGGTGGGAGACCCCTTCCCCGCGAGGGCGCTGCCGATCCAGTCCAGGATACAGTCCTTGGCTCGCTCTCGCACTCCCGCGGGGAGGTCCGGATATCCCGTGTTCGCCACGAAACCTGCCAGCGTCTTCGTCGGTTGGTTGGGGGTCGCGCTCATCTGGATGCTCATCGTCGGTTCGCTCGGCCTCCCGCCGATCTCCGGGTTGGCCGGACCTCCGGGCCACAGCAGCCGATTCCGGCGAGGCAGGGACGGTCGTATCGCCGTGGAGGTCCGCGGCATGATCCGCCGGATTCTACTCCAGAGCCACCGGCGTGTCACCTGTGGCATGGCGGTTGCCCCCACACAACAATCGAGGGCTCGTTGACAAATGGAGGGGGTTGGGGCTAAATACGGATCTCCGGCCGGGCGCCCCGACATCCCGCGCCGCCTGAACCTCTCCGCGATGCCCGAACCGCGTGAAGGTGGTGAGGTCTCATCATCAATCACCTCGGCTCGTATATTCTCCGACGCATCCTGCAGGCGATTCCCCTGGTCCTGGGGATGATCATCGTCAACTTCCTCCTGATCCACCTGGCGCCAGGCGACCCGGTCACCATCTTCCTCGGCAATCTCGGGACCTCGCAGGAGTACGTCCAGGCGGTCCGCGAGCGGCTCGGACTCGATCAGCCCATCTCCGTCCAGCTCTTCATCTACATGGGCAACATCCTGCGGGGGGATCTCGGCTTCTCCTACGTCAGCCAGGAGCGCGTGCTCAAACTGATCCTCGAGCGGGTTCCCGCCACCCTCCTCCTCGTCGGCACCGCGCTCGTCCTCTCCTCGGTGTTCGGCGTGATTCTTGGCGTCATCTCGGCCCGCAGACCGTACTCGCTCGCGGACAACCTCAATTCCTTCCTGGCGCTCATCGGCTACTCGATTCCCGTCTTCTGGCTCGGGCAGCTCCTCCTGATGTTCCTGAGCCTGAAGCTCGGCCTGTTCCCCGCCCAGGGAATGGTCTCGCTCCGCCGGATGCCGACCGGCCTGTCCTACTACCTGGACGTGGGCCACCATCTCATCCTCCCGGTCCTGGCGCTCGGGCTGCGCTACCTCGCCGTGAACTCCCGCTACGCCCGCGCCAGCATGCTGGAGGTGCTGAGCCTGGACTATGTGACCACCGCCCGCGCGAAGGGACTGCCGGAGCGGCGGGTGTTCTACCGCCATGCCTTGCGGAATGCCCTCCTGCCGGTGACGACCCTGTTCGGGATCAACCTCGGCGTCATCTTCGCCGGAGCCGTACTCACCGAGGCGGTCTTCGCCTGGCCGGGGCTCGGCATGCTGATGCTGAACGCGGTGTACGCCCGGGACTACCCCGTGCTCATGGGACTCTTGCTGGTCATCTCGACCATGGTCATCCTGGCCAACCTGGTGACCGACATCCTCTATGCGTTTCTCGATCCGCGGATCCAGTTCTAGGACGGCGAGGCAGGATGCAACACAGACTCCGGGAATTCTGGAAGAGCTATCGCAGGAGCATCGCAGGCGTGGTGGGGTTCGCCATCATCCTGGCGTTGGCCCTCGTCGCGGCCTGCGCCGATCTGATCGCGCCGGCGAATCCGTTCTCCCTGAGCCGCGACTCCTTGCGGCCGCCGGGCGCGCAGCACCTGATGGGAACGGACGACCTGGGCCGCGACATCTTCTCGGGAGTGGTCTATGGATCCCGCGTCTCGCTCCTGGTGGGCTTCCTGACGGCGGGCGCATCCACGCTGGTGGGAATCCTCATCGGGGGGATCGCCGGCTACTACGGTGGGAAGCTCGACGACCTCCTGATGCGGCTGACCGAGTTCTTCATGGTGATCCCCCGCTTCTTCCTGGCGCTGGTCATCATTGCCCTCTTCGGCTCGAGCATCTGGGGGATCATCCTGGTCCTGGCGATCCTCAGTTGGCCCATGACGGCCCGCCTGTTCCGGGCCGAGGTGCTGCGCTTGAAGTCGCAGGAGTTCGTCATCGCGGCCCGGGCCATGGGCTGCGGGGATCTCCGCATCCTGTTCGAACAGATCTTGCCCAACGCCCTCTCCCCCGTGATCGTCAACATCTCCGT
>JBGPQZ010000122.1:0-8885 GCA_041489335.1 Methylomirabilia bacterium | reverse complement strand
GGAGGGGCGGCGGCCCGCCCCTCTCGGTAGGGGCCGCGGGGAGGGCCGAGACCTTGCGGCGTCCCCTGCAAGGGCGAGGGCCTTCCCCGCGAACGAAGCGGCGCGAGCGACCGTGTAGCCAACATTTCGCGCCGCTGAGTAACTCCCGAGGGAAGACATGCGCCAGTTCCGCGCGGCCGTAGCTCAGATCGCCCCGACGCTGGGCGACCTGGAGAAGAACCTCGCCCTCCACGAGCAGATGGCGCGCGCGGCCATCGCGAAGGAGGCCAACCTCCTGGTCTTTCCCGAGCTCAGCCTCACCGGCTACTTCCTGAAGGACCAGGTGCCCTCCGTGGCCTTGCGGCAGGACGCGCCGGCCCTCAAGCTGTTTCGCGAGCTGAGCCAGCGCATCTCCCTCGTCGTCGGCTTCGTCGAGGAGAGTCCCAGCCACTGCTTCTACAACGCGGCGGCCTATTTCGAGGGCGGCGACGTCCGCCACGTGCATCGGAAGGCCTATCTCCCGACCTACGGCATCTTCGACGAGGCGCGCTACCTGGCCGCCGGGAGCCGCATCCGGGCCTTCGACACGGCGCTGGGCCGCATGGCGATCCTGATCTGCGAGGATCTGTGGCATCCCGCCGCCCCCGCCCTCGCCGCCTGGGACGGGGCCGAGATCATCCTCTGTCCCTCCGCCAGCCCCGGCCGGGGCCAGGGCGGGTCCGGCCCGTTCCAGAACGCCCACACCTGGGAGCGGACGATCCGCACCTACGGCGATCTGCTCACCTGCTTCGTGGCCTACGCCAACCGGGTGGGGTACGAGGACGGGGCCTGCTTCTGGGGCGGCTCCGAGCTGGTCGCCCCCTCGGGCGAGACGCTCGCCAAGGCCCGCTACCTGGACGAGGAGCTCCTGGTCGCCGAGGTGGACCCCGGCGTGCTCCGGCGGGCGCGCGTCGTGAACCCCCTCCTGCGCGACGAGCGGCTGGACCTGACGCTCGCGGAGCTCACGCGGATCACCCAGAATCGACAGGCCGATGCGGAATAGCCCCATGCTGAACCTCACGCTCGACTGCGAAACGGTCCGCAAGGTTCTCACCGGCTTCATCCGGAACGAGGTGCGGAAGGCCGGCTTCCACCGCGTGGTGGTCGGCCTCTCGGGCGGTGTGGACTCCGCCCTCTCGGCCTACCTGGCCGCCGAGGCGCTGGGTCCCGAGAACGTCTGGGCGATCCTCATGCCCTACCGCACCTCCAGCCCGGAGAGCGCCGCGCATGCGGCCATGGTGGTCCAGGCCCTGGGCATCCAGCAGCGGAGCGTCGACATCACGCCGATGATCGACGCCTACTTCGCCCAGTTCCCCGACGCCGACCAGATGCGGCGCGGAAACAAGATGGCGCGCGAGCGGATGACGATCCTCTTCGACCACTCGGCCCACCTCTCTGCCCTGGTCCTGGGGACGAGCAACAAGACGGAGCTGCTCCTGGGCTACGGGACGCTGCACGGGGACATGGCCTCGGCGGTGAACCCCCTCGGCGACCTCTACAAGACCCAGGTGCGCCAGCTCTCCCGCTACCTCGGGATCCCGGCGGTCATCATCGAGAAGCAGCCCAGCGCGGATCTCTGGGAGGGGCAGACCGACGAGGCGGAGCTCGGCTTCACGTACGAGGAGGTGGACAAGGTCCTCTGCCTCCTGGTGGACCAGCGCTACGAGCTGAGCGAGCTCGCCGCCACGGGGCTCTTCGACGAGAAGTTCGTCCGCGCCGTCGCGCGCCGGATCCAGGCCTCGCAGTACAAGCGGCGGCTGCCCGTCATCGCCAAGATCTCCTCGCGGACCATCGACCGCGATTTCCGGTACGCGCGGGACTGGGGCCGGTGAGGTGGTGCATGAGTGAACGGGTGAATTCGTGGAGCGGTGAACAGGATCGAGGGGTCGGCGGAGTGGTGGAGGATCGAGCGGGCGAATCCGATCCACCGATCCACCGATCCACGTCATTCCTGGTGAGAGCCATGCTCCCACGATGGTCCGCCTGAAATATGCCGCCATCCGATACCCCCCCGGAAACGCGTAATCGCATCCTCCGCGAGGCCCTGGCGGCGTGGCGGGACCAGGGGCTCATCACCGCCGAGCAGCACGGTCTCCTGTTCGCACACAGCGAGTCGTTCCCGGAGGCGCCACCGGCCACGCCTGCGGCGACAGAGGAGCGGGTCCTCGCCCAGGAGCGGAAGCTCGGGCGCGGCGTCACGATCCTGATCAACCTCGGCGCCATCATCCTGGCGGCCGGGCTGATCGTCTTCTTCGCCAGCAACTGGATTGAGTTCGGACGCGCCGCCAAGATCGCCAGCCTGTTCGCCCTCACGCTCTTCTTTTCTCTGGGAGGCTTCGAGTTGACGCAGGAGGGCCGCTGGAACTTCCCCAAGCTGGGGACGGCCCTGGTCTTTCTCGGCTGCGTCATGTTCGGGGTGGATCTCGTCCTCCTGGCGCTGATCTATGACCTCACCGCCCGCCACGCCTGGTCCCTCCTCATGGACTGGGCGGTCTGGCTGAGCGCCGCCTATCTGCTCCGCTCGCGCCTGATCCTGTTCCTGGGCCTGGTCGGGATCACGTCGTGGTTCGGGGCCGAGGTGGGCTATCTCTGGGGGGGCTACTGGATCTACCTGGGACGCCCCTTCCACTTCATCGGCCTCGGCGCCTGCCTGCTGGCCGTGTCGGGGATCCACGCCTGGCGCGGGCAGCGCAGCTTCTCCGCGCCCTATGCCCTGGTCGGCCTCCTCCTGATCTACCTCTCGACCCTGATCCTCTCGATCTTCGATCTCCAGCGGGGCCTGCGGATTGTGGAGTGGCAGGCCCCGTTCTCGGTCTGGCTCATGCTCTACGGCCCCTACCTCGTCGCCCTCGTCGCCCTGGCCCTCATCCATGTTCGCTGGCGGCAGACCGCCCTGACCGACCCGCCGGTCCTCGTCGTCCTGTTCTTCTTCGCCCTGACGCTCCTCTTCACCGGCATCGCCTGGACGCCGGGCCACCGCGAGTTCTGGTTCATCCTCCTGCTCACCCTGTTCGCCTCCGCCGGCATCTACCTGGGAGTCGCCTGGGAGAGCCCGGTGTTCTTGAACACCAGCATCGTGTTCTTCGCCCTGAACCTGTACACGCGCTTCTACGAGTACTTCTGGGACGCCATGCCCAAGTCGCTCTTCTTCATCATCGGCGGCGCGACGCTGATCTTTGGCGGCATCTGGGTGGAGCGCCTGCGACGCAAGATCGTGCGCCGGTTTGCCGGAGAGACGGCATGAGGACCGCCCGCTTCCCCGGCTGGTCGCGCCGCCGCCTCATGTACCTCCTGGTCGGCATCCAGGTCGCCGTCCTGGCCGCCATCGTCGGCGTTCAGGAGCTGAATCGCGCCCTGGATTCCAGCCCGGGCGCGGAACTGGAGATCAAGGAGGCCCACGCCGGCAAGGATCCGTTTCGCGGGGCCTCGGTCAGCGGGCAGGTGGTCCTGAACCTGAATGGCCTCCATGCCGAGGTGGTCGGCGGGCGGTTCACCCCCGGGGAGCGGGTCCTCGCGTTCTTCATCAGCGAGGCAGGCAGCGCCCCGCGCATCTATCGGGTGGAGCGCCTTGCATGGGGCTCCGACCCACTCTTCGACGCGGGGCACTTCAGCCTTCCCGGGCGGGTCCTCCCCGAGCCGCAGAAGGGATCCGGCAGTCGTCGTGGTCCCGAGGTTCGTGTGGGGGTTCCGCCGGTTTTGGTCGAACTCGAACTCCCCCAGTATATCCCCATCCCCGATACTGCGCTCGATCAGCTGGCGGACCCCTCGCTTCTGCGCGCCAGCCTGCGGCGCGGAGCCTTGGGGTACCGCTACCTGACCGACGTCCGGATCGCGGGACAAGGCCTCACGTTCCAGATGAGCTTCGCGTGCGACCCGGCTCGCGATCGGCTTGTGGTCCTTGCGCCCAAGCCCGAGCGATACGACCGCCGGCCGTCTCGTCGCGACCAGCCGCCGCGCACGTCCTTCTTCGTCTTCGATGGAAGCGGGAAGGAAATCCGGTCCGCCGAGGTGATCGGCCAACTCGTCGAGGGCGCGGTCAATCCCGGCGACGGGACCCTCTTCGCCATCCTGAGCCAGGAGCGGTTCGGATACGGGCTGGTCCGCCTGGCCCAGATCCGCGAGGACGGCACGGTCCTGCAGCGGAGCCCCCAGATCCTCTTCGACCGCGTCCTGGGGTTCGACGCCGGGACGGGTGCGGCGTGGGTCCTGGCCGGGCCGCCCACCACCTCACCCCAGGCCCCCTTCTTCGTCCAGCGCATGACGCTGGACGGGCTCACGCAGCCGCGCCTCGGCCCCTTCGCCTCGCGCCCCCGGAGCGTCCTGGCGCAAGACCAGGCCATCTGGGTGGTCGAATCGGACCAGCATCGCGTGACCCGTTTCGACCCGGCGGGAAGGGTCGTGCGGGAGTACCGGGACCTGAACCGCCCCACCGAGATCGCCGCGGACGGCGGAAGCCTGTTCGCGGCGGAGGCCAACCAGACCCAGCTCACCAGGTTTGCCCCGGACGGCACGGTCGCCTGGCGCGTCCCGCGCTTCCAGGGGCTCGCCTGGATTCTGCCCGAGCCGGGGACCGGCGGGGGATGGGTGGGAGCCACCCGCTATGAGAACGCCGAGGGCGGGGTCTTCCGCTACGACCCGCACGGGAAGATCGCGCGCCTCCCGGTCGGGCTGAGCCCGCGTGCCGCCGCCGACTGGACGCGCAATCGCTTGTCGGTGGACGCGGTCCACGACCCGGCGCACGGCCGGCTCTTCGTCCGCGAGCCGCAGGCCATCACCATCCTCGGCGCGGATGGCACCCTGGTGAAGCGTGTGGAGGGCTTCCGGTTCGCCACCCCGCGTCCCCTGGGAGACTGAGCCGCTTCGGCGTTCCACCCGTCGCGCGAGCCCGATCATGATCACCGTCACGCTTTTCCCCGGCAAAGACGCCCGCCTGCTGGCGGGTCATCCCTGGATCTACCGGGGCGAGATCGCCCGCGTGGAGGGCGAGGGTGCGCCGGGCGAGATCGCCCGCGTCCTGGACCACCGCGGCCGCTTCCTGGGCCAGGCCACGCTCAACCGGAAGTCGCAGATCGCGGGACGGCTGCTCTCGAGGCGCGAGCAGCCGATCGACGCGACCTTCTTCGAGCGCCGCATCCGCGAGGCCCTGGCGCGGCCGGGCCGCTCGGCGAGCGGCCCCGACGCCTGCCGGCTTATCTTCGGCGAAGGCGACCACCTGCCGGGGCTCATCGTCGACCGGTATGCCGATCTCCTGGTGGCGCAGATCCTGACCGCCGGGATGGAGCGGGTGCGCGAGACCATCTTCGACGCGCTGCTGCGTCTGATCGCGCCCCGTGCCATCTTCGAGCGGAGCGATGTCTCCTCGCGGAAGCTGGAGGGCCTCGACCTGCGGGCGGGCTTCGCGCGGGGCGCGGGGGAGACGGCCCTCTGGATCCGGGAAGGCGACCTCGAATTCCTCGTGAATCTGGCCGAGGGGCAGAAGACCGGCTTCTTCCTCGACCAGCGGGAGAACCGCCGGGCGGTGCGACGGCTGGCGGAAGGTCGCGACGTCCTCGACTGCTTCTGCTACGCGGGGGGATTCGCGCTCTCGGCGGCGGCCGGTGGCGCCAACGCCGTCCTGGGCATCGACCTCTCGGCGACGTCCCTCGCCTGGGCGCGGCAGTCCGCCGAGCGAAACGCGCTCGCCGGTCGATGTACATTCGAAGAGGCCAACGCCTTCGATCACCTCCGGGCGTTGGACCGGGGAGAGCGGCGCTTCGGCCTGGTGGTCCTGGACCCCCCCGCCTTCACGAAGGGCCGGGAGGCCGTGGCGGGCGCCCTGCGCGGCTACAAGGAGATCAACCTGCGGGCCATGAAGCTCCTCGCGCCCGGAGGAATCCTCGTCACCTGTTCGTGCTCGTACCACGTGGACGCGGCCACGTTCATGGACATGCTGCGCTCCGCGGCGGCCGACGCGCGCCGGGAGTTCCGCCTCCTCGAGTCCCGCACGCAGTGCGGCGACCACCCGATCTTGCTGGCGGCGAAGGAGACCCAGTATCTGAAGTGTGTGATCCTGGAGGCGACGGACTGACGAAGGTGATCCGCAGATTACGCAGATTCAGGGGGAGAACCACCGATCATGGGTCATTGGTCATTGGTCATTCGACCCCGACCCCCGAACGCAGAACCTTGAACCGATGCCGAAGCTGACCACGGCCTTTCGATGCGGCGTGTGCCGCCAGGAGCTGCGGGGTATCTGGGCGGTCCTGACGGCCCGGCCGTTCCCCATCTGCTCCAGGTGCCGCCTGCTGGTCCACCACGGCTGCCTCGCAGAGAGCGACCCGCCCATTTGCCGCCGCTGCATTGAAGGCCCCGCTTCACCCCCCGGGCCCGCGTCGAAGACCGAAGGCGCAACTTCGTAACGTTCGTTCCGTCTGACCCCGCGGGAGGGAGGGGCAGCGTCAAGGCTGCCCCAGGGCCCCCCGGATCTCGGCCGCGAGGCCCTGCGTGAGGCGCTCCTCGATGGCCTCCAGGGTCTCGGGCGAGGCCTCCAGGAACTGGAGCCCCATCCCGAAGTCCTCCGGCCGGGCCTTCTCCGCCTCGCCCTTGCGCCAGATGACCTGGCCGATGGCCGTGACCTTCGCCGGCGTGCCGGGGAACTGGAACTGGAGGAGCACCTGCTCGCCCGCCGACAGCGGCGTCGGGGTCTGGATGAAGACGCCGCGGGCCGACAGGGTGAACTGTTGGACCTGCTGCGCCGGCAGGAGCGCCTGGTACTGAAGCAGGCCCCCCATCGGCACGCGGGGGATGCTCCGCCGGGGCGGGCCGGCGGCGCCGCGAGCGCTCCACCCGAGCGCGCCCAGGGCCAGCAGCCGATGCACGACCTGCAGGGTCGTCCAGGCATCCAGCGGGCTCCCCTCCAGGACGCCGTCCAGGCTCCGCGTCCCGTCGAGGAGCCCGAGCAGTGCCGCACCCGCCGGCGGGAGCTGCGCCTGCACGGCGGCGCACAGCGCCACCGGCAGCTCCAGCATCGTGTCCGGACCCGGCAGCGGGGAGCGGAGCCCCGGCAGCTCCGTCAGGCGCCGCTCGCCCTCCAGCAGCAGCTTGTCGTTCGGGAGGCTCACGGCGCTGGCCGGCCCGGGCGGCGGCCCGCCTGGCATGATGTTGAAGGCCCCCTCGGTCCACGTCAGGAGCTGGTACACCGCCGCGTCCCCCTGACGCGCCCCCTGGACGGCCGAGCTGATCTCCCCCTCCCGGAAATGGATCTCTCCCTCCAGTTGCTCCCGCGTCAGCAGGAGTCGGGCGGTCCGCCGCTCCAGTTCCAGCCAGTGGATCAGCGAGGGCAGCGGCATCGTCTGGAGCTGCCCCCGGGCCACGGCGGCTGCCGGCTCCGGCGCCGCCGGGGCGGGCCGGGTCCGCCGGAGGATCGAGCGCACCCGGGCCTTCAGCTCTTCCGGATCGATGGGCTTCGAGATGTAGTCCTCGGCCCCGATGTCCAGCCCCCGCACCTTGTGGCTGGAGGTCCCGAGGGCGCTCACGAAGACGAGCGGCAGCCCCGCGGTGGCCGGGTCCTGCTTCAGGGCTTCCGCCGTCTGGAACCCGTCCATGCCCGGCATCATGGTGTCCAGGAAGATCAGGTCCGGGCGCTCCGCCTTGGCGGTCTTCACCGCCTCCTCGCCGTTCGTCGCCTCGAGGACCGTGGCCGGGAGCGCACTCAGTGTGTCCCGCATGATCCGGCGGATCAGGGCATCGTCATCCACGACCAGAATGCGCGGCTCCATGCTCAGGACCCCCCGTGTCGCCGGCGGCGACACTCCTCAGGGCGGTCGGCCACGCCGTGATTGGCTCGCCTCCCCGCCCTCCCTGTGGCCAAAACTACGTCAAGCATAGGCCATAATTCTGCCGGATGAAACCATAGAATCGGCCGCCGCGTCAAGGGCGAGGATCGCGCCCCCTGCGGACGGAGCCTTGGCCCCTTCGGCCGAAACGCCCAATGACCAATTCGTCATTCGTCATTCGTCATTCGCCATTCGTCATTGGTCCGTGAGCTGGTACTGCAGCTGGTGCAGCTTGGCGTAGAGGCCGCCCCGGGCCAGGAGCGCGGCGTGGCTTCCCTCCTCGCGGATGCGCCCCTTGTGGATCACCAGGATGCGGTCGGCGAACTGGATGGTGGAAAGCCGGTGGGCCACGATGATGGCCGTCCGGCCCTGGAGGAGGATCTGGAGGGCGTCCTGGATGAGGCGCTCCGTCTCCGTGTCCACCGAACTCGTCGCCTCGTCCAGGATCAGGACGCGGGGATCGTAGGCAAGCGCCCGCGCGAAGGAGAGGAGCTGGCGCTCTCCCTGCGAGAATGTGGCGCCCCGCTCCTGCACCTCCGCCTGGTACCCGCCGGGGAGCCGCTCGATGAAGCGGTCGGCATGCACGCGCCGTGCGGCCTCCCGCATCCGGTCGGGGGAGATGCCCGCGCTCCCCAGGCCGATGTTCTCCGCGACGGTGCCGGAGAAGAGGACGACGTCCTGCAACACCAGGCCCATCTGGGCCCGCAGCTCGCGCGGGTCCCAGGCGCGGACCTCCAGGCCGTCCACCAGGATCTCCCCCCGCTCCACGTCATAGAAGCGACACAGGGCCGAGATGATGGACGTCTTCCCGTGGCCCGTGGGGCCCACCAGGGCTACCTTTTCGCCCGGCGCCACGCGGAACGAGATCCCGCGCAGCACCGGCTCTCCCGGGTGGTAGGACAGCCACACGTCCCGAAACTCGATGCCGCCCTCGAGGCGCGCCGGCCGGCCGCCCGAGGCGGGCGAGAGGATCCGCGGCCGCTCGTCCAACAGGCGGAAGATCCGCTCGCTGCTCGCCATGGCGGCCTGGAAGATGTTGTACTTCTCGGCCAG
>JBGPQZ010000121.1:0-8894 GCA_041489335.1 Methylomirabilia bacterium | reverse complement strand
CGAGCTGCTGGCTGCCGGCCACGATCCGACTCTTGATCGTGGTCGGCCGGGTCGCGTCCACCACCAACCCATCCCCCTGCACATTGGCCTGGGCCAATTCGTGGCTGAGCCGCTCCCCGGGGGCGTCATCCCCCACCACGCCGACGATCCGGGCCTGCCCCCCCAGGGCCGTGATGTTGGCCGCCACGTTGCCGGCCCCCCCGATCTTGACCGTCTCGGACCGGACCGCCACCACCGGAACGGGCGCCTCCGGGGAAATGCGCGACACGGTTCCCCACACGTACTCGTCCACCATCACATCGCCCAGAACGAGGACGCGACCTCGGGCAAACCGATCCAGGTACTGCGTGAGTTTCGTGGCCGTCATGCGCGGTAACTCCCGATCAAATCCGGGCTACGCTATCGTACTTTCCCCCGAAATTCAACCCGCATCTCCTGCGGAAATCATGCGCCATCCTCGGTTCCGACCAGGAGGCGCACACGAATCGGGGGCGGGGCTGGCACGGAAAGAGGGTTCATGGCGCAGGCCACGGCACACTCTTGGCCCCCACGGCCAGTCGGAATCCGAGTGAGGCCTGCTTCATGGCTGATATACTACGTAGGTTCTCTTACGGGGGACGGGGACGCTGGCGGGACTGTATCTTCGACGGGTGGGCAAGATCAAGGCGATTCGAACCGGCGGGGCGTGCGCGTCAGGCGGGGCGCTCCGGGTTGATCACGCGCATCTTCTCGCGGCGCACGGCAGCTTCGAGGCGTTCGTCGGCGACGCAGAACTCCACCGGCGCACCCAATTCGGACTGGAGCCACACCGCGGCGGCGAGGTGAATGGCGTCGAAGCCGTGGACGCCGTGCCGGCGCACGAGTCGCCGCACATCCGCGAGGCTCGTGGCATCAACGGCGATCTGATCGTACGCCGGCCACCGGCGCCCCTCGCGGACCAATTCAGACAGCGCCCGACCCCGTCCGCGAACCAGGGGCACTCGAGACCGGAAGGGTCGCTCCGCCGGAGTGACGTGGCCGCCGGCCAGGACAGCCCGCAATCGCTCTCCAGCACCCTTTTCCTGCTCGCCGCAGGGCAGGACGACGGCGTCAACGTGCTGCGAACGGGGCGGTCGGCCAACGGCGGTTGGTGAACTTGATCCGGGCCCGGCGGGGAAGGCCGGGCCTCCCGCCTTACCCCCCCTTCTGCTTCCGAAAATAGGCGATGGTCTCCCGCAGGCCGTCCTCCAGGTCCACCGTGGGCTCCCAGCCGAGGCGTTCCCGCGCGCGGGTGATGTCGGGCTGGCGCACCCGGGGGTCGTCTTGGGGCAGGGGCTCATAGGTGACCGGGAGGGGGTGGCCCAGGATCCGCTCGACGGCGGTGACCAAGTCTTTGATCGTCCGCTCGGCCGGGTTGCCGAGGTTCACGGGGTCCACCTCGTCCGACAGGAGGAGCCGATAGAGGCCGTCCACGAGGTCGCTGACGTAGCAGAAGCTCCGGGTCTGGCGGCCGTCCCCGTAGATGGTGAGGGGGGTCCCTTCCAGGGCCTGGATCAGGAAGTTCGAGATCACGCGCCCGTCATGGGGGCGCATCCGGGGGCCGTAGGTGTTGAAGATGCGCGCGATCCGGGTCTCGACGCCGTGATGGCGATGATAGGCCATGGTCATGGCCTCGGCGAACCGCTTGGCCTCGTCGTAGACCCCGCGGGGCCCGACCGGGTTCACATGGCCCCAGTAGCTCTCCGGCTGGGGATGGATCTGCGGGTCCCCGTACACCTCGGAGGTCGAGGCCAGGAGGAGCCGGGCTTCCTTCGCCTTGGCGAGACCCAGGGCCTTGTGCGTCCCGAGCGAGCCGACCTTCAGCGTCTGGATGGGGAGGCGCAGGTAGTCCATCGGGGAGGCCGGGGAGGCGAAGTGGAGGAGGTAATCCAGCCGCCCCTCGAGATAGAGGTACTCGGTCACATCCTGTTTGATGAACCGGAAGCCCTCCCGGCCGAGGAGGTGGGCGATGTTGTCCGCAGTGCCGGTGATCAGGTTGTCCGCACAGATCACCTCGTGTCCTTCGCGGAGGAGGCGATCGCAGAGGTGCGAGCCGAGGAAGCCGGCGCCGCCGGTGACCAGGGTGCGGGGCGTGCCTGTCATGGGTACCTCCGAGAACCGTCGGGCAAGCTGCGCCCGGACCCGCCACCAATGCAGAATGGAAAATGAGTAATGACTGGAACCGTTGACCGGTTTTTCATTGTCCGTTTTTCATTGTCTATTGGTCCGACCGCGACCGATGCCGATATATTCGAATCCCAATGCCATGAGCTGCTCGCGCTCCAGGGCGTTCCGGCCGTCCAGGATGAGGGGGCGGACCATCTCTGCCCGCAGGCGAGCCCAGTCCAATCCCGTGAATTCCGGCCACTCGGTGCAGAGGACCAGCGCTTCGGCTTCCCGGGCGGCGGCATACGGATCGGGGCAGACCAGGAGGTCGGGCAGGGCCTGCTTCGCCTTCGCCCCTGCCTGTGGATCGTACCCCTGCACGTGGGCCCCTTCCTCGAGCAGGCGTCGCGCGACCTGGAGGGCCGGCGCCTCGCGGACGTCGTCGGTGTTCGGCTTGAAGGCGAGCCCCAAGAGGCCGATGCGCTTGCCCTTGAGGACCCAGAGGGCGGCCTTCAGCTTCTCCACCACCAGTGCCTGCCGCTGCCGGTTGATCCGCTCCACTTCCTTGAGGAGGGCGAACTCGTAGCCGTTCTTCTCCGCGATCTTGACGAACGCCCTGAGGTCCTTGGGGAAGCACGAGCCCCCGAAGCCGATCCCTGCGTTCAGGAAGGCCCGGCCGATCCGCTTGTCCAGCCCCACCCCCTTGACGACCTCTTGGATGTCCGCCCCGGCCGCCTCGCACACGTCGGCCACGGCGTTGGCAAAAGTGATCTTCAGCGCCAGGAAGGAGTTGGAGGCGTGCTTGATGAGCTCGGCGCTGGCGATGTCGGTCACCAGAAACGGCACGGCCCGGTCCTGCCGGCACTCGGTGTGGATGGGGCACCGGAAGCGCCCCTCGACGATGGGCGCATACAGCTCGCGGAGGGCGGCTTCCGCCCGGGCGCCGGACACCCCGATCACGATGCGGTCGGGGTGGAGGAAGTCCTCCACCGCCATGCCCTCCCGTGTGAACTCGGGGTTGGAGGCCACCTCGAACTCGATGCCGGGCCGCTTCTTGTAGATCGCCAGCGTCTTCTCGATCCACTGCCCGGTCTGGATCGGCACCGTGGACTTCTCGGTGATGATGGTGTCGCACGTGGCGTGCTCGGCGATGCGGCGCACGGCCAGCTCCACGTAGCAGAGGTCGGCCTCGCCGTCCGGCCGGGGCGGGGTGTTGACGCAGATGAAGATCACCGCCGCCTCGCGGACGGCCTCGGTCACGTCGCTCGTGAAGCGGAGGCGGCCGCCGGCCCGGTTGCGGGCGACCAAGTCCAGGAGGTGCGGCTCGTAGATCGGTATCCGGCCCTGGCAGAGCGTCTCGATCTTCCCCGCGTCGTCATCCATGCAGACGACGCGGTGCCCGATCTCTGCCAGGCAGGCGCCGGTCACCAGGCCGACATATCCAGTCCCAATCACCGAAACATGCACGCCAATTCACCCATTCCCCGTCAGCCGTTCGTTGCAGGAATCCCAATGACCAAGGCCTGATCCTCAATTGGCCATTGGGAATTGGTCATTGGTCATTGGTCATTTGCCGAGCCGCTGGTACCGGGCCAGGTCGGCGTCCACCATCATCTCGATCAAGCCGCGGAACGAGACCTCGGGCTGCCAGCCCAGGACCCGCTTTGCCTTCGAGGCATCCCCGAGCAGGAGGTCCACCTCGGCCGGCCGCACGAACTGGGGATCCACCACCACGTGGTCTTGCCAGTCGAGGCCGACCCGGGCGAAGGCGATCTCGCACAGCTCCCGCACGGAGTGCGTCGCTCCCGAAGCGACGACGTAGTCGTCCGGCGTCGGTTGCTGGAGCATCCGCCACATGGCCTGCACGTAGTCGCCGGCAAAGCCCCAGTCGCGGCGCGCCTCCAGGTTCCCCAGGGGGAGCCTGTCGGCCAGTCCCAGCTTGATGCGCGCCGCCCCATCCGTGACCTTGCGGGTGACGAATTCCTTCCCCCGCCGCGGCGACTCATGGTTGAACAGGATGCCCGAGCAGGCGAAGAGGTTGTAGCTCTCCCGGTAATTCACCGTGATCCAGTGGCCGTACAGTTTGGCCACCCCGTAGGGGCTGCGCGGGTAGAACGGTGTGCGCTCGGTCTGGGGAACCTCCTGGACCTTCCCAAACATCTCGCTGCTACTGGCCTGATAGAAGTGGATCTCCCGATCCACCAGGCGCAGCGCCTCCAGCACCTTCGTCACGCCCAGGGCCGTGAACTCGCCGGTGAGCACGGGCTGGTCCCACGAGGTGGGCACGAAGGACATGGAGGCGAGGTTGTACACCTCGCGCGGGCGGACGTCCCGGAGGAGGGTGATCAGCGAGAGTTGATCCAAGAGGTCGGCCTGGCGGATCTCGATCTTGCCGCGCAGGTGCTCGATCCGCTCGAAGTTCTCCGTGCTGGAGCGGCGCACCATCCCGACCACCCGGTAGCCCTGGGTCAGCAGGAAGTCGGCCAGGTAGGACCCATCCTGCCCCGTGACCCCGGTGATGAGTGCCGTGGGTTGGCTCATTCTCCATCCTCCCGCATCAGCCGCACCAGATCTTTGACCTCCTGCGCCCGCTCCTTCGGGCAGACCAGGACACCCTCCGGTGTCTCCACCACCACGATGTCCCGGAGCCCGATCGTGCCGATCGGCCGCGTCGTCCCGTACACGACGCAGCCGCGTGTGTCCCGGCCCGTGTGGCGGCCCACCACGGCGTTGCCGCAGTCGTCCCTGGGGAGGATGCGTCCCAGGGCGCTCCAGGCCCCGACGTCGTCCCACGAGAAGGTGGCCGGGATCATGTACACCTCGTCCGCCTTCTCCATGATGCCCACGTCCACCGACACCCGGGGCATCCGCGGGAACACGCGGTCCAGCGTCGGCGCCTCCTCGGCCGTCCCCAGGGCAGGCCGTATCTCGCTCAGGCAGCGCCAGTGCTCCGGGAGGTGCCGGGCCACGGCCCCGAGGAAGGTCGCCGCGGGCCACAGGAAGATGCCGCTGTTCCAGTAGTACCGGCCGTCGGCCACGAAGCGCTCCGCCGTCGTCCGGTCCGGCTTCTCCGTGAACCGCTGGCAGCGGCGCGCCGCCGGGTGCTCCGGCACGGCGTCCCCCGCCAGAATGTAGCCGTATCCGGTCTCGGGCCTCGTCGGGGGAATCCCCAGCGTCACCAGCCCCTCCACGCGATCCAAGAGCAACAGGCCCTGCCGGATCGTCTCCTCATAGGCGTGGAAGGGGCTGATGTGGTGGTCCGAGGGCGCCACCAGCATCCGGGCCCCCGGATGGCGCGTCTCGATCACGAGGGCCGCCAGCGCGATGCAGGCCGCCGTGTCCCGGCCCACCGGCTCCAGGACGCAGTTCTCGCGGAGGAAGCCCGGCAACTGCTGCTCCACGATCGGCAGCAGCTCCCGGCGCGTCGCCACCAGCACCCGCTCCCGTCCCACCAGGCGAAGCGCTCGTTCCACGGTCCGCTGGAAGAAGCTTTGCCCGTCGAGGAGCGGTGGGAACTGCTTCGGGTGCGACGGCGTCGCGAGCGGCCAGAACCGCTCCCCGCTCCCCCCCGCCAGTACGACTACATACAACCGATCCATGATCCCATCATTGGTCATTTCTTCCCCATACGTCCGTAGTCGTCCTGCTTCCGGATAATGTCGTCCTCGCCGAGGTAGCTCCCGTGTTGGACCTCGATGACGACCACGGGCACGCGGCCGCGATTCTCGATCCGGTGCCAGGCCAGCCGCGGAACAACGGCGCATTCTCTGCGTCGCAACGTGATGGTTTGCGCGCCGTTGACCACCGTGGCGGTCCCCGCCACCACCACCCAGTGCTCGGCCCGGTGCCGGTGCCTCTGCAGGCTCAGCCGCTGCCCCGGCAGGACCACCAACCGCTTCACCTTGTACCCCGGCCCCTCCTCCAGCGTGTGGAAGCTCCCCCACGGCCTCGCCTCGTCCTCGATCGGCCGGCTCCTCACCCGGGGGTCAGGCCTTGCCAATTTTAGATTCTGCCTCGCCATTCGCGCCTACCCCTGGCCCAGCGCCACTCCGCGCCCCCAGGTGAGGAGGGCTTCGACCTCGCCATCCGTCCGCGCCTCGGCGTAGACTCGCAGCAGCGGCTCCGTTCCCGACGCCCGCAGCATGACCCAACTACGATCCTGCCGGATCAGCTTGACCCCGTCCAGCGTGTCAACCTGCCGGACCGGCTGCGCCAGGAGCTGTGCGGGCGGCGCAGCGGTGACGCTCTCCACCACCCGATCGCGCTCCGCCAGGCTGGCCAGGCGAAGATCGAGGCGGCCGTACCGGTGGGGGCCGTACTCGGATTCCATCTCGCGCACCAGCGTCCCAAGCGACTTCCCGGTCATCGCCATGCATTCCAGGAGGAGCAGGCAGGTGAGTCCCGGATCGCGCTCCGGCGTGTGTCCACGCATGCAGAAGCCGCCGCTCTCCTCGCCGCCGACCAGCGCATCGTGCTCTTGCATGGCGGCCGCGATGAACTTGAACCCGATGGGGGTCACGACGAGGGGCAGGCCGAGCGCGGCCGCCTCCATGTCCACCATCTGGCCGATGTTCACCGACTTGACGACGGTGCCGGCCTGCTTGCGATTCCGGACGAGGTGTCGCACCAGGAGCGCCAGGACCTGATGAGGCGTGACGACGTTGCCGTCCTCGTCCACCGGGGCGATCCGGTCGCTGTCCCCGTCGAAGGCAAAGCCCGCGCGCAACCCAAGCCCTGTCCCATCCTTCATCGTCCCGACGAGGGCGCCCATGTACTTGGGGATCGGCTCCGGATGCAGGCCGCCGAAGTTGGGATCGACCTCGGCATGGAGCTCCTGCACGTCGCTTCCCGCGCGCCGCAATCGCGACGACAGAAGCCCCTGCCCCGCCCCGTACATCACATCCAGGACGATCCGGATCCCGCTCCTGCCGATCCGGGCAATGTCCACCAGCTCTTCCAGCCGATCCAACCACGGTCCGCGCGCGTCAAACGTCCCAATTTCGCATTCCGCATTCCGCATTCCGCATTCGCCCCGGCTCTCGGCTCTGATCCGCTGGATTTCTTCCTCGACACCACGCGTGAAGGAGACGGGGGCGGAGCCGCCGTAGCTCGACTTGAACTTCATGCCGCCGTACTGCGGCGGATTGTGGCTGGCCGTGATCACGACCGCGCCGGCCGTTTTCAGATGCACCACCGCATACGAGAAGGCCGGCGTCGGCGCAAAATCGGATGCCAGGCTCACCCGCACCCCCTCCGCCGCCATCGCCTCGGCCGCCGCCTGGGCGAACTCCCGCGAGAGGAAGCGCGTGTCGTGGCCCACCAGGACGTGCGGGGCTCCCTGGCCCTTCGCCTCCACGAGGACCCGCCGGGCGATCGCCCGTGCCGCCAATCGCACGTTGGCAAAGGTGAAGTCGTCCGCGATCACCCCGCGCCAGCCGTCGGTTCCGAATTGGATGGCCGTCATGCGATCCGAACTCCGGGAAAACAAGAAACGCCGCAACAATGCGGCGTATTCTGCGTGAGCCACCCCCCCCCGTCAAGCAAAAACCCGATGCAGGGTGGCGCGGACCGCTGTCCTATTCCCAGATTCGGTGGAACTACCGATAGACTTCTCTGCGATGACCGATGGCTGTCACTTCGACGATGCCGGCTTGATCATCCAGACGGTAGAGCACTCGGTAGTCTCCAACTCTAATTCGATACAACTCCATTCCTCGCACCTTCCTCGCAGAGAGCTTGATAAGAACGCGATAGGTCACAGTCGGCCGGCCTTCTTCAAATCGGCACGCACCCGCTCGTACGGGATTGCCTTTTCGTGCTGTCGCTGAAGGGCGGTGACGATGTCTATCACATCCTCCCGCACCTCGGGATCGCCCAGAAGCCGCTGAATCAGGGCCTCTCGATCCGCCTTCCGCAAGGCTCTGAACGCAGTCCAGAACACCTCAACGGTCGCCTCATGTGCTGTCATCTTCCCACACCTCTCACACGGGTACTCCCCACCAATCATCCCCCCAGACGGATTCTCCGGGGGCTTTCCCTGCCCGTCAAGGAAACACCCGCCGCAATCGGCGGGCTTCATCAATGACCAGTGAGGGAATACCATAAACCTCACTGGCCACCGGCCCCGCCACCACCACTTCCTTCGCCGCAGACTTCGCCATACCACTCCCCCTAAACCGCGCCTGCGATTTCGATTTCGCCGCGGAATCATCTGGCCCGGGGGGGGCCAGGATACGCCCGTTCTTACCCTAGCCGGCAAGCAGACGTCAAGCGGAGCCTGTAACTGGCTCTTGGTTCACGCCTTCGGCAGCGGGTACACGCCGTGCGGCAGGAACTCCAGGCGGACGGCGGTGCCGGCGGCGAGCACGCCGCCCTGCATCTCGTAGTCGGTGATCAGGACGGGTCCCAGCTCCGTCTCGACCGTGTAGTCGGCGGAGGAGCCGAGGTAGGAGACCTTCTGAATGGTGCCGGCCAGGCCCTCACCGTGGGTCCGGATCCGGATGGCCTCGGGCCGGGCCAGCACCGTCACGGCCCCGGCCTGAAGCGGCGGGCTGACCACCTGCATCTGCTGCGGACCGATGGCAATCTTCGCGTGGCCGTCCTCCATCGCCTCCAGCCGCGCCGGGAGGAAGTTGGCCTCCCCGATGAACTCGGCCACGAACCGGTTCCCGGGCCGGCGGTAGAGCTCGTGCGGTGTGCCGATTTGCGAGATGCGGCCCTTGTCTATGACCACGATCTTATCCGAGATCGCCAGCGCCTCGGCCTGGTCG
>JBGPQZ010000120.1:0-8987 GCA_041489335.1 Methylomirabilia bacterium | reverse complement strand
GTCGGTGAACGAGCTCGTGGCCATTCTCGCAGGGATCGTCGGCCGGCCGCTTCAGTTCCAGCACGGGCCCGCCAAGCCCGGCGAGCAGCGCCGGAGCGCCCTGGACGCAACCTTGGCGCAGCGGGTGCTGGGGTGGCAGCCGGCGACCGATCTGCGGGCGGGCCTGGCGCAGACCTGCGCGTGGTTCCAGAAGTAGGGGGCCCGGCCGTGTCTTCGCGCCCGCCGCGCAGGAGACGCGCCAGATGAACATTGAACTTTTAACGCAACGTCCCTCTGCCCAATAGTGGCCGCTTCGAGGATTTCTGGGAGCGCCGCGCCGAGAGCCGCGTGGCCTCATGAACGCCATCTCACAAATTTGTCGTGCACCCCGCCCTCCCTGGCCTCGACGGTTGGCAGGAGCCGCAGCCAGGCGGATTGCAGCGGACTCGACCTGAGCGTGTCAGATCACGGCGTCGAGGGCCTTGGGGTCGGCCGGGTCGAGGACGGGGCCGGGGACCTCGCGCGGCAGGCACTCGGGGTACTTGAGGCCTGATCCGGTGTTGAAGAGGACGATCCGGTCGGTCGGTTTGATGGTACCGGCCGCCACGAGTTTCTTCAATCCCGCCCAGGTGGCGCCCCCCTCGGGGCACGGCAGGATGCCCTGCGCCTCGGCCATCTCGCGCTGGGCGGCCATCAACTCCTCATCGGTCACGGTGACGGCGAGGCCGCCGCTCTCGCGCAGGACCGCCAGGATGAGGTAGTCCCCGAGGGGCTTCGGAACGCGCAGGCCGCTGGCCACGGTGTGCGCGTTCTCGTGGAGGACGGAGTCGGCCCGTCCCTCCGCGAAGGCGCGGGCGATCGGCTGGCAGCCGGCCGCCTGCACCGCCACCATGCGCGGGCGCTTCGGCCCGATCCAGCCCAGGGCCTCCATCTCGGCAAAGGCCTTCCACATGCCGAGGAGCCCGGTGCCGCCGCCGGTGGGATAGAAGATCCAATCGGGCAACTCCCATTCAAGCTGCTCCGCGACCTCGTACCCCATGGTCTTCTTGCCCTCGACCCGGTACGGCTCCTTCAGCGTCGAGAAATCGAACCAGCCCCGCGCCTTGGCTCCGGCCGCCACCAGCCGCCCGCAGACGTTGATGAGGCCCTTCACCAGGGAGACCCGCGCCCCGTAGGCCACGCACTCGCTGACGATGAGCGAGGGGGTGTCGTCGGGCATGAAGACGTAGGCGGTGATCCCGGCCTTGGCCGCGTAGGCCGCGGCCGCGCTTCCCGCGTTCCCCGCCGAAGGCAACGCGATCTCACGAATCCCCAGTTCCTTGGCCATGGAAACCGCCACGGCCATGCCGCGGGCCTTGAAGGACTGGGTGGGATTCGGCCCTTCGTCCTTGAGGTAGAGGTCGGTGAACGAGGCAAAGGGGCCGCGCGTGACCGCCCGGAGCAGGGGGGTGAAACCCTCGCCGAGTGACACCACATTTGCCTCGTCCCGCACCGGCAGGACCCGGCGGTAGCGCCACAGGGTGGGGGGACCGTCCGCGACTTCCCTTCGGTCGTAGGAGCCCCGCAGGGTGGTCAGGTCGTAGCGCGGGTACAGGATCCCGCCGCAGGAGCAGAGGTTGCTCGGCCGGGCCGGCGCATGGGTCGCGCCGCAGCGGGTGCATTCCAGGTGCGTCATTGGTCACCCCCTTTGTGGATCCCCCTCGAGGTGCCAGGCCCACCCGGCCGCGAGCGCCACTCCCACGATCAAGAGGAGGACGGCGGCCAGGATGGCTGGGCGTCGGAGGCGCAACGGTTCGTCGGCCATGGCCTCAGGGGGGGCGGCGTCGGCCGGAGCGAACTCTCGGCACCGGGCTTCGGCTCGGCGACGCTCCGGCCGGTGTGCCCATCGCGGCGACCCGCCCTCAGAAGAACCAGCGGTAGATGGCGATCCCTGCTCCTACCAGGAGCAGCAGCCAGCAGGACGGTCAGAGCTGAAGACGCTTCATGCCGTGCCCCCTCGACGTACGGGGCTCACTCTAGCGGGGAAGGTGGTAAAGATCAATGGCCAATGTCCAATGTCCAATGACCAATGAGGAGTGGGCGATACGTTGGATCGGTCATTGGGAATTGGTCGTTCGCGCTGCGACGGAATCGGGGCCAGAGATTCGAGGCGTTCCCAAAAGGGGCCGCGCGCCGGCAGAGGACTTCGATGAGCCTGCGCTGCCGCCGGAGGACTTGTCCGAACGAGCGGTCCAGCGGCGGGTCACGCGGGGTTCCGCATTGACATCCGGATCCATGGTCTGATAGTAAGACCAACGATATGTTCACCAGAATCCAGACGCGAAGCGTCTCCGACGAGATCGTCGATCAAGTGATCGCGGCCATCTTCAGCGGGACGTTGCGCGCCGGCACGAAGCTTCCCCCCGAGCGCGCCCTGTCGCAGACGTTCGGCGTCGGCCGCCAGGCCCTGCGCGAGGCGATCCAGAAGCTCCTGGGGATGGGGCTCCTGGAGGTGCGCAAGCCTCAGGGGACCTTCGTGAAACCCCTGACGACCGAAGCGCTCTACCAGCCCCTGACGCGCATCCTCAAGGGCGACGTGGGGAGCTTCCTGCACTTTCTTGACATCCGGAAGTGGATGGAGGCGATGACGGCCGCCGAGGCGGCCGAGCGGGCCACGCCCGAGGATGTCGGCCGGATCGAGACCACGCTACCCGCGCTGCGCCTGGCGGCGGCGCAGGACGACCGGGAGGCCCTGGACAAGGCGGACGTGGCCTTCCACATGGCCATCGTGGCCGCCACGCACAACAGCCTCCTGGTCCACCTGGTGGACACCTTCGGGAACCTCATGTGGTCGTCGCACGGCCTGCGGCTGGCGATCCTCAGGGCGCAGAACTTGGCGGAGATCTACGAGGAGCACGCCGCCATCTCGGCCGCCATCCGCGGAGGCACCCCCGAGCGGGCGCGCGACGCGATGCTCACGCACATCGAGCGAATTCGGAGCCGGGTGGAGGGCCTGTACGAGCAGGAGGGGTTCTCGATCAGGCAGACCGTCCCCGCCGCGGAACCTCTGCCCATCGGAGCCTTGACAGCGGCGGGGAGACATCCGGTATGATCCGGGGCCGTCTCCCTCATGCGGCTCCTCATCCTCACTCCTACTTTTTCGAGGTGACCTATGAAACCACTGGATAAACCATTGCTGCTGGAGATCTATCGGAAGATGGTGTCGGTGCGGATCTTCGAAGAGACCGCGGCGGATCTGTTCCTCAAGGGACAGATCCCCGGGTTTCTCCACGTCTACATCGGCGAGGAGGCGGTGGCCGCGGGGGTCATGGCGCACCTGACGGATCAGGATTACATCTCCAGCACCCACCGGGGCCACGGCCACGCCGTGGCCAAGGGGGCCCGCCTGGACATGATGATGGCGGAGCTGCACGGCAAGAAGACCGGCTACTGCCACGGCAAGGGCGGCTCGATGCACATCGCCGATCTCGACCTGGGCATGCTGGGGGCCAACGGGATCGTCGGCGGTGGCGTGCCGATCGCCACGGGGGCCGGCCTGGCGCTGAAGCTCCAGGGGACCGACCGGGTCTGCGTCTGCTTCTTCGGGGACGGCGCCAGCAACACCGGTGCCTTCTACGAGGGGGTGAACCTCGCGTCCGTCTGGCATCTGCCGGTGGTCTTCGTCTGCGAGAACAACCAGTACGCCGAATCCACCCCGCGGGCGACCCACCAGCGGGTCAAGAACGTCTCTGACCGCGCGGCGGCCTTCAACATCCCGGGGGTCGGCATGGACGGAATGGACGTCTTCGACGTCTACCAGAAAACGGGCGAGGCCATCGATCAGGCGCGCGCGGGCAAGGGGCCGATCCTGCTGGAGGCGCGGACCTACCGCTTCCTCGGCCACTTCGTGGGCGACCCGCAGAACTACCGCACGAAGGAAGAGGTCGAGGAGTGGAAGAAGCGGGACCCCATTCAGATGTTCCGGAAGCGGGTCATCGACGCGAAGCAGTGCGCCGCCGCGGAGCTGGACGCCATCGACGCGCAAATCAAGAAAGACATCGACGCGGCCGTGGAATTCGCCCGGCAGAGCCCCGAGCCCGAGGTGGAGCTGGCCCTGCAGGACATCTTCACCGAGTGACCATTGACCATTGACCGATGACCATTGTTCGTCAGTGGTCATTCGCTGGAGGCGAACATGCGGAAGATAACGTACCGCGAGGCCGTGACTGAAGCATTGCGTGAGGAGATGAAGCGGGACGAGCGGGTCTACCTCCTGGGGGAGGACATCGCCGAGTTCGGCGGCAGCTACAAGACCACGGTGGGACTCCTGCAGGAGTTCGGCAAGGAGCGGGTGCGGAACACCCCGATCTCCGAGGCGGCCATCATCGGCTGCGCCCTGGGTTCCGCCCTCCTCGGGATGCGGCCGGTGGCCGAGCTGATGTACGTCGACTTTGCCGGCATCGCCATGGACCAGATCGCGAATCAGACCGCCAAGGTGAAGTACATGTTCGGCGGCAAGGCCAAGGTACCGGTGACGATCCGGACCCAGGGCGGGACCGGCCGCTCCTCGGCGGCCCAGCACGCCCAGAGCCTGGAGGCCTGGTTCCTCCACGTGCCCGGCCTGAAGGTGGTGATGCCTTCCAATGCCTACGACCTGAAGGGGCTGCTCAAGGCCTCCATCCGGGACGACAATCCGGTCATCTTCATCGAGCACAAGCTGCTCTACGCGACGACGAGCGAGATCCCGGACGAGGAGTACCTCCTGCCCCTCGGCAAGGCGGATGTCAAGCGCCGGGGCAAGGACGTGACCATCGTCGCCAACTCGCGGATGGTGCAGCTCTCCCTGGCGGCGGCGGACCGCCTGGCGGCCGAGGGGATCGAGTGCGAGGTGATCGACCCGAGGACCCTCGCTCCCCTGGACGAGGAGACGATCCTCAACTCCGTGGGCAAGACCAACAAGCTGGTCGTGGTGAACGAGGCGGCGCCGCACTGCGGCTTTGCTTCCGAAGTGGCGGCGATCGTGGCTGAGAAGGGCTTCGATCTCCTCGACGCGCCGATCCAGCGGGTGACCTCGATGCACACGCCGATCCCGTTCGCGCCCAAGCTGGAGAAGTACGTCACCGTCAGTGAGGAGAAGATCATGGCGGCCGTCAAGAAGATCGTGGGGTAGCCGCCGACCCGCGGACAGACGGTGGAGGGCCGGTGCCGGCGCGGCACCGGCCCTTCGCGCTGCGCCCGGACATTGGATTTGAACCGCAAAGGGCGCAAAGCACGCAAAGGAAGAATCTTGCGCCCGACGCCAGGCTGCGCAGCCACCAAGAACGCAACCACGAGAATCTAAGCTCAGATTCTTCCCGGCATTCGGTGTGCCTCACGCGGGCCCGCTTCTTCCCCGCCGGGCCTTGACAGTCAGAGGATACGGGGACGATAATGCGGCAATTTCCGGCAGGTTGTCTCTGTTCCATTCCAGCCAATCTCTGATCCTCCCTGTATGATGGTCTAGGCTCCCATCCAGGGAATACCGCGCAGGAGTGTAGATGGCGACGCGCATTGACATGCCACAGCTCGGCCTCACCATGGAGACGGGGACAATCCTCCAGTGGCTCAAGGCCGAGGGTGACCGGGTGGAGAAGGGCCAGCCGGTCGTGTTGATCCAGACGGACAAGGTCGAGTACGAGGTCGAGTCCCCGGCGGCAGGAACCCTCCTCAAGGTGGCCGCGAAGGAGGGGGCGGAACTGCCGGTGGGCAGCCTGATGGCGGTCCTCGGCGAGGCGGGCGAGGACGTGTCGGCCCTGCTCGGCGCCGCCCCGGCTCCCGCGGCTCCCGCGGCTGCGCCGGCGACGCCGAGTCCCGTGAGCCGGGCTGCCGCCGCCCCGAGTGCCCCGGCTCCTCCGGCGGCCGAGGGGCGCGTGAAGATCTCGCCGGTGGCGAAGAAGCTGGCGCAGGAGCACGGGATCGACCTCGCGACGCTCGTCGGCACGGGCCCCGAGGGCCGCGTCGTGCGCGAGGACGTAGAGCGCGCCATCGCCGCGAAGAAGACCGTCGCGGCGGCCACGCCCGCCGCGACGAGGGCGGCAACCCCGGAGAGCATCCCGCTCTCCGGCGTGCGCAAGGTGATCTTCGACCGGATGGGGCAGTCCTCACGCGAGGCGGCCCGCGTCACGCTCTTCGCCGAGGCCGACGTGACCGAGCTGGTGAGGCTGCGCCAGGCGAAGGGGGCGGAGTGGGAGCGCCGCTTCGGGGTCAAGGTGAGCGTGAGCGATCTGATCCACACGGCGGTGGCCCGAGCGCTCCGGGAGGAGCCGCGCATCAACTGTCGTCTCGACGGGCAGGCCGTGCGCGTGCGGAAAGAGGTCAACCTGGCCTTCGCGGTGGACCTCGGCGAGGGGCTGATGGCGGTCGTGATCAGGGACGCCGACAAGAAATCCCTGGGCGAACTGACCAAGGCCGCGCGCGACCTGGCGGAGCGGGCGCGCGCCGGCAAGCTCACCCCGGACGAGCTGGCGGACGGGACGTTCACGGTGACGAACCTGGGCGGGGTCGGCGTCGGGTTCTTCACGCCCATCATCAATCAGCCGCAGGCGGGGATCCTGGGCATCGGGACCATCCAGGAGAAGCCGGTGGTGATCGGCGGCGGGATCCACGTGCGCGCGATGCTGCCCCTCTCCCTGGTCTTCGATCACCGCTTGCTGGACGGCGCCCCCGCGGGAAGGTTCCTGGCGAAGGTTAGGGCGCTCCTCGAGCAGCCCGCCTGGGCGGAATGAGGCGCTATTCTGGAGACGGTGGACAGTGTGAGCGGATCGGTCGTGGTCGCGACGGAGGCGAGGGCGGTCGAGGTGCAGGACCGACCGGCATTCCGCGTGCTGGACTTGGGCCTCGAACCGTACGCCGTGACGCTGCGCCGGCAAGAGGAGCTGGTCCAGGAGCGGCTCCAGGACGCGGTGCCGGACACGCTCATCCTGGTCGAGCATCCGCCGGTGGTGACGCTGGGGCGCGCGAAGTCCACGGCGAACCTGCGCGAGACACCGGAGGCGCTCCGGGCGCGCGGGATCGAGTTCTTCGAGGTGACCCGGGGGGGCGACGTCACGTATCATGCCCCGGGACAGCTCGTGGGGTATCCGATCTTCGACCTCCGGCAGCACGGACGGGACGTCCTGCGGTTCTGCCGGGGCGTGGAGGCGGCCCTCATCGGCGTGCTCCGGGGATACGGCCTGACGGCCCTGGCAGTCCCCGGGAAGGCGGGCGTCTGGATCGGCGAACAGAAGGTTGCGTCCCTGGGGATTTCGCTCCGACGCTGGGTCACGTTCCACGGCTTCGCCCTGAACGTGTCCACGGACCTGACCGGGTTCCGGGCGATTCGCCCGTGCGGCGAAGCGCCCGAGGTCATGACCTCGATGGAGGCGCTCCTTGGCCGGGCCGTGCCGATGCGCGAGGTCCGGGAACGGGTGCAGGGCTGGTTCGCCGAGGTCTTCCATCTGGACGGCAGCGGTTCCGTGGCCGGGTGATGTGCTGAAAGCATAGGAGGTTCAACATGGCGTTTCCGAAGATGTTCCGCGTGAAGCAAGAGCTGGAGGGCCCGACGCTGGCTGACATCCCGGGGACGGTGCGCGAGACGATCCGCAGCCTTCGTCTGCAGGAGCGGGTGAAGCCCGGACAGACCGCCGCCATCACGTCGGGGAGCCGCGGGGTGGCCAACATCGACCGGATCACTCGGGCGGTGGTGGACGAACTGAAGGCCCTGGGCCTCAAGCCGTTCATCTGCCCGACCATGGGCAGCCACGGCGAGGCCACCGCGGAAGGGCAGCTGAAGATCCTGGCGAACTACGGCATCACCGAGGCCAGCATGGGGTGTCCGCTGAAGTCCAGCATGGAGGTGGCGGAGATCGGGAAGGTCAAGGGCACCACCGTCTTCTGCGACAAGAACGCCTGGGGGGCGGACCACATCGTCGTGGTGGGGCGGATCAAGGCCCACACCGACTTCGACGGCGAGATCGAGAGCGGCCTGTACAAGATGATGGCCATCGGCCTGGGCAAGCAGCACGGAGCCGAGAACTACCACCGGGCCGGCCACCAGTACAGCTACGCCGAGATCTTCCCGCTGGTGGGCCAGGCCGTCCTGGACAGCGGCCACGTCCTGTTCGGCCTGGGCATCGTGGAGAACGGCTACGACCAGACGGCCAAGGTGCAGGCGGTCCTGCCCAAGGACTTCGAGGCGGTGGAGAAGGCCCTGCTCAAGGAGGCCAAGGTCTGGATGGCCCGACTGCCCTTCGAGAAGCTGGACGTCCTGATCGTGGACGAGCTGGGCAAGAACATCAGCGGCGCGGGCATGGATCCCAACGTCATCGGCCGCACCTCGGTGCAGAAGCCGGGCGGCACGCCTCACATCCGGATGCTCTTCGTGCGCGACATCACGCCCGAGGCCGAGGGGAACGCCATCGGGGTCGGCTTCGCCGACATGACCACCTGGCGCCTGGTGAAGAAGATCAACTACGCCGCCATGTACATGAACGCCATCACCTCCGGCGTGCCGGAAGCGGCCAAGGTGCCCTTGGCCTTCGACACGGACCGCGAGGCGGTCGAGACCGCGCTGGGAATGATCGGCCTCACCCCGCCGGAGCAGGCACGGGTGGTCCGGATCAAGAACACACTCCAGCTGACCGAGATCGACTGCTCGGAGGCGTTGCTGGCCGAGGTCAAGGCGCACCTGCGGCTCAGCCCCGTGACCGTGCCCGCGCCGTTCACCTTCGGCGCCGACGGCAGCCTGCCGGCGTTCTAAGCGGGCAATTGGGCAATCGGGTGATTTGGCAATTGGGCAATTGGGCAGCGGCCGATTAGATTTCCGGCAGCTCCCGATTGTCCGGTAGCCCGGTTGCCCAATTGCCAGTCTCAGGGGGGATAGTCATGGCGGGACATTTCATCGAGTGGGGCGGGCTGTCCGCGAAGGCCATCGCCCCCGGAGCCCAGCTCCGGGTGGCCTGGGGCGAGAAGATCATGCTCTCCTACGTGGAGCTCGTCCCCGGGGGGACGGT
>JBGPQZ010000119.1:0-9015 GCA_041489335.1 Methylomirabilia bacterium | reverse complement strand
GTCCGCTTCACCAGCAGCGTGCTCATCCGCGCGGCGGGCGGAGCGCCGGCCGCATCGTACACCACGTCGATTCCCCGTCCGCTCGTCAGCTCCATGACGCGCTCGCGGGTGGCCTCCTCCGGGGTCAAGACGGAGAATCCCAGGTCCCGGGCCATCGTCCGACGAAACTCCAGCGGCTCGACCAGGATGACCCGCGCCGCTCCGCCCGCCCGCGCCACCTGGGCCGTGAGCAGGCCGATCGGCCCCCCTCCCAGCACGACCGCGTACTCTCCGCAGGTGAGTCGCGAGATGTTCACGGCCCGCACGGCGACCGCCAGCGGCTCGACCAGCACCCCCTCCTCGAAAGAGGCCCACTCGGGGATCCGCTGCGGGCTCTTGAGCGACACCTTCACGTAGCGTGCGAATCCTCCGTCGGAGTCGACGCCGTAGAGCCCCTTCTTGTGACAGATGTGGTAATTCCCGGACCGGCAGAGTTCACACTGGCCGCAAGCGTAGCTCGGATCGACCGCCACCCGGTCGCCCACCTTCACCTCCGGGTAGCCGTCCCCCTTCCGCTCCAGCACGACGCCGGAGAACTCGTGCCCCAGGATCGTGGGCGGCTTCGCTCTCGTATGCTTTCCCAGGTAGATCGTGAGGTCGGAGCCGCAGATCCCCGCGTATTTCACCTCCAGGATCGCCTCCCCGTCACGGCATTCAGGCTCCCTGACCTCGTCGATCCGCAAGTCGTGTGCGCCGTGAAACACAATCGCCTTCATCCGCTCGTCCTCCTTGCACTCTCGTCCAGATTCCCGATCCCGCTCCCCGCGCCTTCCCGTTCTCCGCGCTCACACCCACTGGGCCGGTGGCGGTTTTGCCGGCCTGGATGGAAAACAGAGGAAGAAGGTGGCCGTGCCCAGCACGGCCGCGGCGACCAGGTCGACGAGGCAGTGCTGCTTGACGAGGAGCGTCGAGGCGGTGACGAGGGCGGTCGCCGTCCAGAGCAGAAGGCCCCCGGCCTTCCCCTGGAACCGCCCGAAGATCCAGCAGGTGAAGACGAGGATGGAAACATGCAGGCTCGGGAAAATGTTGAACCCGGGGTCGATCAGGTAGGTCCACTCCATGGCCGTCCGGGTGAGGCCCTCGCCGGCGGCCAAGGGCCGCGTCATCCGGGACGGGACGAGCCAGAAGAAGACGAAGCCCAGCCCGAACTGGAGGAGATAGGCGCCGACGGTGCGCCAGAAGGCCCCGCGTTCCTTGCGGATCTCCGGAAGGAGGACCGGCGAGAAGCACAGGGGGTAATAGGCGATGTAGACCCAGATCCAGGTGGGAGCGTAAGGGATGCGTGCCTCACAGGCCAGGCAGGGGTCCCAGATCCAGGCCCCCGCGCGCTGGCGCGAGAGGTTCAAGAGGTCGAGGCCGAAGAAGGCGAACGTGAGCCCCACCGCCAAGGCGAGCGCGACGACGACCTGAACCCAGACGGACGGTATGGCGGCGTGGCGGACCCGGAAGGCCTCACGCCATGCCTCGAGGCCGCCGTGCACGGGGGCGTCCGCGACCGAGCCTTCCGGCGAAGGATCGTGGATCGTGCGGCTCGTCGAGTTCCCTCTCGACGAGGAGCTTCTTCTCTCTCTCAGACTTTCCATCTTGCCCTTCGAAGAGCCACGGAGGGCCCGGGATCTCCCGTCCTCACAGCCAGCGGAGACGCACCCCCGCCTACACCCCCAGGAACAGGCACGCCATGAAGGTCAGGCTTCCCACGGCCAGGAGCGGCACGCCACTGAGGCCGTGGGCGACGTTATCGCCCGCCGACACCGCTCTCCATGCCCACGGTGACTGCCTGGAGGATGCCGCAGAAGCCCCGGCCGCGTCAAGCCAACGTCTCGTCGGCGCCCGGAGCGGCTCGAACGCTCAGAACCTGGCCGGTCTTTCGGCGAGCGCTTCCGGTTTCTGTGTGTCACCGCATGGAATCAGGCGGAGCACTCCTAACAGCCTTTCCCGGAGGGCATCGGCCCCAGAAAGAGAACGGCCCCTTGAGGATCTGGTCCCCAAAGGGCCGTGGGATTCCGTTTCCCCACTTCCCGGGCCCGCGACCCGCGACGCGAGCCCGAGGCCGCTCCGGACAGCTCCACCAGCATGCGGTCCTGACCCGCGCACATCAGGGCGAGTCGTCGTCGAGGCAGGCGCCCCCGGCCACGGGAATCAGCACGGACAGGGCGTCGCCCTCCCCCACCGGCGTCTCCAGTCCCTGCAGAATGCGGATATCCCGCCCGTTCATCTCGATGAAGAGGTAGGGGAGGAGGCCGCCGGTCCGGGGGTCGAACAGGCGGCCCCGCAGGCCGTCGTGCGCGGCCGCCAATTCCTCCAGCACGGTCCGCACGGTCGCGCCCGCCCCGACGGTGATCTGCACCGTGGGCCGTCCCACGATCCGGGCCAGGTCGAACATCGTGCGGACCGTCACCGTCGGCATGCCGTCCTCCCGCCGCCGCGCCTCAGGTGCGCGGCAGGTCCGCGGCCAGGGCCTCCAGGCCCAGGGCCGCCAGCCGCTCCGGCGTCGGCACCCCCCGGGCATCCCAGCCGCGCAGGCTGTAGTACTCGTCCAGCATGAAGTCCCGGTCCGCCGGCGAGATGCGGTGCCCCTTGGAGGCGCCGGTCTTCAGCTCCTCCATCAGCAGCCGCTCCGGCAGCGTGTCGTCGGCCCGGGTGAAGCCGGCCCGGAGGTTCCACACCCGGGCCACGTTGGTGAGCCGCTCGCCCACCCGCACGACCTCCTCGGGCGTCACGTCGTACCCCTGGGCCGCCCGCCAGAGGTCGGCGGCGACCTTGGACCCCAGGTTCTTGGGCAGGAGGGCCAGCCGAACCACGAAGGTGCACAGCATGGACGAATCCTTCACGGACGCCCCCCCGTCCTGGTTGAAGATGGTGAGGGCAGCCTTCCCCTCGATGGCCAGGCGATCCACGGCCTGGGGCACGGGGATGCCGAACACCTCCTGCTCCGAGTGCCCCCGCGAATGGTCCGCGCCCGTGAAGGCGGTCATGTAGTTGAGGCCCATGGACTTGAGGCCGCGGGGGTCGTAGCCGGGAAACTCCAGGCCCTTGACGTGCATGGCGTACTTGGGGGCGTCTCCGCCGATGCGCAGGGCGGCCAGCCGGGACCCCTCGGCCAGCAGGTCGCCCACCCCCTCGCGGTAGGCGATCTTCCTCAGCATCGCCACCGCGGCCTCATGGTTGCCGAACTTGAGGTCGAGGCCGTCCACGTCCTTCCGCGTCAGGATGCCCCGCTCGTAGAGCTCCATCGCCATGGCCACGGTGGCGCCGAAAGACACGGTGTCCAGCCCCAGCTCGTCGCAGAGGCGGTCCATGGCGATGCAGGCGCCCATGTCCGTGATGCACATGTCACTCCCGAGGGAGTAGAGCGACTCGAACTCGGGCCCCTCGCTGGTGTACCCGGCGTACGGGCCCGAGCTGACGGCGCGCACCTGGGCCGCCATGACCGGGCACTGGTCGCAGGTGAAGTGGCGGACCCGGTAGCCGGTGCCTGCCTGTCCCCCGATGGCCAGGTACTCCTCGCCAGCCGGCTCCTGGAAATTCTTCGCCGGCATGTCGCCTTGCCCCACGGTCAGCTCCACGTTGCCCGCGGTGCCGAAGTTCCGAAAGCGGTGGTAGAGGGCCGGGCTGTCCTTCATGGCCGCATGGAGGACCTTGACCGCCTCCTTGAAGGCCGCCGGGTCGGCCAGGGACACCGTCTGGCTTCCCCGCACGGCGATGGCCTTCAGGTTCTTGGCCCCCATCACCGCCCCGAGTCCCTTCCGTCCGGAGGCCCGGCGCTCGTGAATGATGGCGGCATACTTCACCAGACGCTCGCCGGCCGGCCCGATGCACGCCACGCGGACGTTGCCGTCGTGCAGGGACTGCTGCAGATAGAACTGGGTGTCGATGGTGCTGAGCCCCCAGTAGTCCTTCGCGTCGCGGATCTCCGCCCGATCGTCCCCGATCCAGAGGTACACGGGGGCCTCGGCCTTTCCCTCCACGATGATGGCCTGCACGCCGGTCGCCCGCAGCTCGTTGGGGAAGTAGCCCCCCGAGTTGGAGTAGCCCACGGTCCCCGAGAGGGGCGACTTGGCCACAAAGGCCACGCGGCTGGTGGCGGGCGCCGGCGTCCCGGCCAGGAAGCCCATGCTGGCGATCAGCTTGTTGTCCGGGCTCAGCGGATCCACCCGGGGGTCCACCTCGTCGTACAGGAGCTTGATGGCCGCGGCCGCCCCGCCCATGAACTGCCGGGCCAGGGCCTCGGGGTACGGCGCTTCCGTGATCTGCCTGGTGGTCAGATTCGCCCGCAGGATCTTCCCCATCATCATGGTGCTTCCTCCTCTCCTCGCTCCCCATGCCGCACGACGCGCCGCGAGATGTCGGCCCCGTCCACCGCCTGCAAAGGGAGGCCGGCCCTTGCTAATTTCGTCAACTTCCCTCCTGGGGGACGCAGAACACTCGCAGGAATTCTCCCCAGACGGGCATCTGCTTCGTAAACAGAACGGCCCTCCGGGGGCCTCCGTCCCCAAAGGGCCGTCGAACTCTCACGCCGGGAATCTTCCTGCCGGCATCGCCGCCCCCTCCGGGTCAGTCGCCGAGGCATCCCTGTTCAGGTAGGCGAGACCCTAACTCCCATCGGAGGAGAAAGTCAAGGCGGAAAGATGGCCGCCAATCGTCGGCGATCAACTCCATGGACCGGAAGCCGGTATCCTGCAGGAAGACGGCCAGGCGATGCGCGACCTGGTCGAGCCGGTCGTTCATTCGGGCGCATCTCCGCCATCTGGCCGAACCACGCTCCGCCGGCGCTCGCCGTTTCCGTCCGACCCGCGAAGACGGTGCCCCTACGATTTCTCCGCCGCCTTCGCCCCCTGTAGGAACACGATCAGCGACAGGAGGAGCGCTAGCCCCATGGCGACGCCACCAAGGTTCTTGAGAGGATAGACGACCTGCGACACCCACCCTCCGGAAAACGACGGGTTCATCCAGCGTCCCCAGAAGAAATACACGTCGCGAATCGGATACAGGACCACCGCGGCAACTGCCAGCCAGGACGCCCACTGTCGCAGCGCGAGGCTCGCCCGAGTCTGAATACCGACGATGAATCCCACGGCAATGCCGAAGAGGGCGAAGAGCCACGCGTAGAGCCGCATGTTGTAGGCCGTGAAGTAGAAATTGTTCGGGACCGGCACGTAGGACGCGGCGTAGTAGTTCGTGAAATAGATGCCGCCGGTCCGGTAGGCGGGTCCCTTGCGGACGTCGGTAATCTGGTGCTCGAGGAGATTGGGGGAGTTGTTCTTGGTATCGACAACCGCGGCCGCCGCCTTGGCGTTGAAGGCAAGCTGGCTCGCGGTCCGTTCGATGTGCACGCTCATGGCAAGGAACAGCAGAATCACCACCAGGCCGATCACCACGTTCTTGTTGCCCATTGCGAGATTCATTGTCTCCTCCTGTCCCGTAAGGCGGGTTACATCCGGATCCCCGACATCTCACCTCCCTCCCGACAGAATACGCAGTGCGGTGGACACAAACCAGGGGGCCAGGTCTTTCCGAAACATCTCCAGGCGCGTCGGTGGTTGCCGGCCGCGGCGAGACGTCATCGCCTTGGCGATCTTGGCCTCATTGCGGTTCAGCGTCCTTTCGGGATCAGGTTAGGTCAGGTGGAAGATCGTCACCTCGGGCCGCGCATTCAGACGAACGGGCGTGCCCGTCGTTCCGATCCCCCGGCTGACGTACAGACGGGACTCCCCGATCCGGTAGAGCCCCTCCGGGTACGGGGTCCGGAAGTGGGCGAAGCTGATCGCTCCCCCCGGAAGATTCAGCTTGACCTGCCCGCCATGCCAGTGTCCTGCCAGCGTCAGTGGAATCCCACGGCCGGCCGCCGCGGGGAAGATCTCGGGACGATGCGACAAGAGCAGCGTCGGGACGGCAGGATCGAGCCCCCGGAGCGCCGCCTCTAAGTCTGGTGACCCCCTCTGTAGGTCGTCGATTCCCGCAACCGCGAAGGCTCCCTGCTCGGTCTGGATGATCCGGTGGGCGTTGTTGAGGAGCGGGATCCCATGCGCCCGGAAGACCGCCTCGATCTCGCCGGAGCCTCCGTACATATGCTCGTGATTCCCCAGCGTGGCGAACGTGCCAAAGCGCGGGTGGACCCGGACCATCTCCGCCAGACAGCCGGGCAGGAAGGTCGTCGAGTTGGAGATGAAATCGCCGGTGAGGACAAACAGGTCCGGCCGAAGCGCGATCGCTTGGTTGGCATACCGCCGAATCTCATCGCGCGTCATGTAGATGCCGGCGTGAATGTCGGTCAACTGGACCACGCGCAGGGAGCGTCCGAAAGGCAGGGTCACCTCCTGGACGTCGTACGCTTTGCCGGCATAGGCGGCCCCGTAGCCGGAGAGCACCATGGGCGCCGTGGCCAGCCCCCCCACGCCTGCCCGGAGAAAACACCGCCGGGATAGATCCACGGGGGCCGTCCCCGGCTCCGCCGTGCGTCCGCGACACCCCCGGACAACCGTCCGTCCGATCGTCCCGGCGACCTGCGCCAGGAGAAGGAACAAGGCGGAGAACAGGGAGCCGAAGTTCCACACGGCGGCGGAGTAGAAGAGACCGATCTGCACTACAGGTGGCGGATCCACCCAGGGGAGGGGCTGGACGACGAGGAGCGTGTTCAGGGCGAAAAGCAGGCCCATGGTTGCGCCTACTGCACGGATCGCCCGGCCCTTGAATTTCTCGGATCGACGTGAGGATCCGATCGCCCGCCGAAGGCGAGCGTAGAGGTAGGTCTGGGCCAGGAAGGCGAGGACCAGGATGATTAGACGGAGGAGCGGAAACCGAAGCCCGAACATCGTGCGAACCTAGCCCCAATGCGCCGCTGAAGGTGAAAAGGCTACTACTGTTCCGGTGTCAGCAGGACGCCGTCGCTGACCGCCGCGTTGGCTCGCGCCTGCTCGGGCGTCTTGGCCCCCGGGGGGATGACCGCGGACACGGTAGTATCGGGCGCCAAGAGCCGTGCGTCAATCCTGGGGCGCATCCTGGGGCGCATCGGAGAACGCACCCAGACCGAAGACGACGGCCCGCCCCGACCATCCGGGGCGGTCCGTCGTGCGCCTTGAAGGCCGCACCACCTCAAGGGGATGTCATCCCCCGCGCCGAACACGGCCGGGAGTGACGCGCCGTCCGCGGCTCATGCCTTCCCCAGCAGTCGCTTCACGGCCTCCGCGACCGCGGCCGCGGTGAGGCCGAAGTGCCGCAGCAGGATCTCGTAGTTCTCCGCCGAAAGGCCGAAGCTGTCCTGCACGCCGATGAACTCGAGCGGCGCGTGCCGCACGCCCCGCAGGGCCTCGACCACCGCCGAGCCCAGCCCGCCGATGATGTTGGCCTCCTCGGCGGTGACGAGGGCCCGCACGCCGGCGGCCTGCGCGATGATGGCCTCGCGATCCAGGGGCTTGATCGTGCTCACGTTGAGGACGCGCACCGAGATGCCGTCCTTGGCCAGTTCCTCCGCTGCCTCCAGCGCCTTGGAGACCATGACGCCGGCGGCGAACACGGCGGCATCGGAGCCGTCGCGAAGCTTCCAGACCTTGCCGATCTGGTACGGCGCATCCTCCGGCGTGACGAACGGCAGGTCGTTCCGGTTGATGCGGAGGTACACGGGGCCCTTCCAGTCGAGGAGGCAGTCCACCATCTTGGCCACCTCGATGGCATCCACGGGGCAGAGGACCGTCATCCCGGGGAGGGCCCGCATGAGGGCCACGTCCTCGAGGGCCTGGTGGGTCTTGCCGTCGCCGAAGTCCGACAGGCCGCAACTGGAGCCACAGATCCGCACCGAAAGGCCCGGGATGCAGACGGAGTTTCGCAGTTGGTCGAAGGCGCGCCCCGAGGCGAACACGGCGAAGGAGTGCATGAACGGGATCTTCCCCGCCAGGGCTAACCCCGCGGCGGTGGACGCCATGTTCTGCTCCGCAATCCCCATCTCGAAGTAACGCTCCGGGAACTCCGCCTGGAAGAGGATCGAGCGCGTGGACTTCCCGAGGTCGGCCTCGAGCGCCACCACATTCCGATTCTGTTTTCCCAGGGCGACCAGGCTCTGGCCGTAGGCTTCACGAAGGTTCTTGACCGGTGCCATGCTCCTCTCCTCCTACTCTTTCTCAAGCTCGGCCCGCCGCGTCTCGATCTCGGCCATGGCCTGCCGGTACTGTTCCTCGGTGAAAATGCCGTTGTGGAAGGCGGCGTTGTGCTCGGCAAAGGAGATGCCCTTGCCCTTGACGGTGTCGGCCACGATGACCGTGGGGTGCCCCTTGACCTGCTCCGCGGCGTCCAGCGCCTGGAGGACTTGCGCCACGTCGTGGCCGTTCACCGTGAGCACGTGCCAGCCGAAGGACTCCCACTTCCGCTCGATGTCCGGAATATCGAAGACCTCCTTGGTGGGACCGGTGGCCTGGACCCGGTTCCGGTCCACGATGCCGGTGAGGTTGTCCACCTTGAAGCGATACGCCGCCATCGCGGCCTCCCAGAGTTGCCCCTCCGAGAGTTCGCCGTCCCCCATGATCACGTAGACCCGGCTCGGCCGTCCGTCGAGCCGGAGGCCGAGGGCCATGCCCACTCCGATGGACAGTCCCTGGCCGAGGGAGCCGGTGACGGCCTCCATGCCCGGGGTCTGGGCCATGTCCGGGTGCCCCTGCAGTACGCCCGCCAGGGTCTTCACCTGCTTGAGCTCGGACCGCGGAATGACACCCAACTCGATGAGGGCCGCGTACTGGATGAGGACCGCGTGCCCCTTGCTGAGCAAGAACCGGTCGCGGTTCGCATCCGCGACGTTTGTCGGATCGAATTTCATCTTGTGGAAGTAGAGGGCGGCCACGATCTCCCCCAGCGAGACCGACCCACCCAGGTGCCCCGCCTTCCCCACGCCGATCATCTCCACGACGTCGGCACGCAGTTGCAGGGCGATCCTCTGGAGCCTCTTCACCGTGTCGCTGCTGACCATGCGTCTACTCCCTTCTCCTCACT